>DXGD01000065.1 GCA_019114115.1 Candidatus Nesterenkonia stercoripullorum | reverse complement strand
CGGAGGACGGGGCCGCTGCGCACTCTCGTGCAGGCTGAAAGATCAGCGCTTCGAGTACTGCGGTGCCTTACGGGCCTTCTTCAGGCCGGCCTTCTTGCGCTCGACCGCGCGGTCATCGCGGCTGAGGAATCCGGCCTTCTTCAGCGCCGGACGGTTGTGCTCCCGGTCGATCTCGTTGAGAGCGCGGGAGATGCCCAGGCGCATTGCACCGGACTGGCCGGAGGGGCCGCCCCCGTCGATGCGAGCAACGACGTCGTAGGAACCGGTCAGGCCCAGCAGGGTGAAAGGGTCGCTGACTTCCTGCTGGTGGAGCTTATTCGGGAAGTAGTCTTCGAGGTTGCGGCCGTTGATCGTCCACGATCCCGAACCCGGGATCAGGCGAACGCGAGCGCGGGCGCGCTTACGGCGGCCGATCGCTGCGCCGCCGACGGTGAGCGGGGCACGCTCTGTCTCGACGACTTCCTCAGTTGTGGTGGATTCCGAGGTGTAGCTTGTCAGCTCCTCGTTCTCGGCGAGCTCTGCAGTGTTCTGAGCCACGTTTCTCCTTGAAGTATTCTCGTCTCAGGCGGCCAGGACTACTGAGCGACCTGGGAAATTTCGAACGGCTGAGGCTGCTGTGCCGCATGGGGGTGCTCAGCGCCGGCGTAGACGCGGAGCTTGGTCAGCTGAGCCGCGCCCAGCTTGTTGTGCGGCAGCATGCCTTTGACCGCCTGGTAGACGGCGCGGGTGGGGTAGCGCTCGATCATCTCGTCGAACGTGACGGACTTGATCCCGCCCGGGAAGCCCGAGTGGCGCCAGTACCGCTTGTTGGAGGCCTTGTCACCGGTGACGGCGACCTTCTCAGCGTTGATGATGATCACGAAGTCGCCCATGTCCTGGTGAGGCGCAAAGGTCGGCTTGTGCTTACCGCGCAGCAGAGTCGCGCTCTGGCTGGCGAGGCGGCCGAGGACCACGTCAGTCGCATCGATGATGTGCCACTGAGGGTCGGCGTCGCCAGACTTGGGGGTGTACGTACGCACGTTGGTATGCCTTCGGTCGGTGTTCTACGGTTCAGCGCACGAAGCCTATGGTGGTGTGAGAGTCACCGCGGTCCGTGCCTGGTTCTTCGCGAGTGCGCCGTCCGGTATTCCAGGTGAGGACTGGAAGGAAGCCGGGCCCGTGGGTTCCCCTGATATCCGTGGAAGCGTGTGGCCATGCAACTGGACCGCCTCGACACGGATCCACTCAGAGGTGGACACGCACAACAAGCATCTACTATACCGTCTGGCCGTCCAGGTCGCAAAGCTCAGCGCTGCGCAGCCTCGACGATCCCGAGCAGCTGGCTGTAGAGCGGGTGCCCTGCGGAGAGCCCGGTGACCTCTTGGGTCAACGCCGCGGCGTCGAGCTCCCTGAGCATGCGCCGCAGCGCCACTGCCTGCTCGTCAGCGGGCTCGGTGAACGCCAGCGCGGCGGAGACCACGGCCAGCAGGCCCGCGACGGGGAGACCACGCTCCGCAGCCTCGGCTGCCGGGCCGATGAGGCGCTCGTTCCGTGAGAGCTTGCGCAAGGGCTGCCTGCCGACCCGCTGGACCGTGTCCGGCAGCTCCGGGTTGGCGAAGCGGCGCAGAATGGTGCCACGATACTCAGCCATCTCCCCCGGGTGGAAGCCGTGCTTCTCGATCAGCAGCGCCGAGGTCTCCTCGAGAGCTGCTGATACGCCTGCCGCCACCAGCGGGTCGTCCAGGGCATCGGAGATCTTCACCAACCCGGAGGCCGATCCCAGGTACGCCGCGGAGGCATGACCGGTGTTGACGGTGAAGAGCTTGCGCTCGATATAGGGGGCGAGGTCGTCCACGAAGTGCGCCCCGGGAATGCTGGGTGGACGCCCCTCGAAAGGGCCGCTTTCGATAGCCCACTCGTAGAAGGGCTCCACCGTGACGTCGACGCCGGCACCCTCCGGCTGGCCGGGCACGATGCGATCCACTGCGGTGTTGGCGAAAACCGCCTTCCCGGCACAGCTCCCCCAGTCCGCGCCCGCGTTCTCGACCATCGCGTCCCGAAGGGCGTCAGTGGCGTTGATCGCATTCTCACACGCCATCACCTGGAGAGGCGGCAGCGTCGTGGAGCGGGCACGCAGCCCGGCCACGAGATGCGGGGCGATGAATCTGAGCACAGTGGGGCCCACCGCCGTGGTGACGACGTCGCCCGTAGCGACCTCGGCAGCGACCGCCGCCGGATCCTGTGCGCTGTTCAGGGCACGGAAGCCCGTGATCAGGCGGTCCTGGCCTCCCTCGCCGACCTCGAAGACCGTATAGGACTCTGCGGCGTCCAGCGCGTCCACCAGGTCCGTGGCGACGTCGGAGAACACCACCTCGTATCCGCCCTCGTGGAGCAATTGCCCCACGAATCCGCGCCCGATGTTACCGGCTCCGAAATGCACGGCCTTCATCGTCGCCCCTTTCCTCGTCCGCGTCCGCTCTGGACCGCAATGGACCGCTCCGCACTGCTCTGCACCGCACTGCACCGTTCCGCGCTGCTCTGCACCGCACTGCGTGACGGCCTAATCGTTGACTGCCTGAAGAAGCTGGAGGAGCTCCTTCTCGGAGGACGCCGCTTTCAGCTTCTCCACCTCGGCGGTGTCCGAGAACAGCCTGGCGATCCTGGAGAGGATCTGCAGATGCTCCTTGCCGACTCCGGCGATGCCGATGACGAAGGTGACCCGCTTGCCGTCCCAGTCCACGCCGCCATCGTAACGGGACACCGACAGCGCCGAAGCCAGCACGGCGTCCTTGGCGTCGTTGGTGCCGTGTGGGATCGCCAGCTCATTGCCCATGTAGGTCGAGGCAGTGCGCTCGCGCTCCTGCATGGCCGCGAGATACTCCGCAGTCACTGCTGCGGCGCCCTGAAGGGCCGCAGCTGCCTCGTCCAGCGCGTCGGCCTGGGTGGCGGAACCGTCATGGATGCGGATGCGGTCCAAGGTGAGGATCTCGCCCGAAGTGCTTTCGCTCTCTTCTGTCCCCTCTGCGACCGGGCCGTCTTCCGCGGTCACCGCGTCAGCCGCCGGAGCGCCGCTGTCGGCGTCGGCGGGGACCGACTGCTCCTCGGCGCTGCCCTTGACCAGCTCCACGACCTCGTCATACCGCGGCGAGTTCATGAAGTTGTCCACGGAGACGTGCACCGCCTCCGGCTCCTTCGGCCGGGCCCGGTCGGTCAGCGTCTGCTGCGTGATCACGACGTCGGCGTCGCCCGGGAGGCTCGCGATCGCCTTGTTGGTGACCGTCACTCCGGAGACTCCCGCGCTCTTGAGCTTGTTCCGCAGCACGGAGGCACCCATTGCCGAGGAGCCCATGCCGGCGTCACAGGCGAAGATGATCTTCGAGATGGGCCGGGTGGCCACTGCGGTGCCGCCACCTTCTGCAGCCGGGGCGGCCTGGCTGTCATCAGAGGCAGTACCCGCCGAGCTCGCAAGCCCGGAGAGAGCCGAGGAGGACTTGCCCTTATTGGCCTCGGTCTTGGCGACTGCCTCGGCGAAGCCGTCCTTCTCGGACGCAGCGTCACGCTTCCGGCTGGAGAGCAGGATGACCGCGCCGATGGCGAAGGAGACTCCGGCGGAGAGCACCACGGAGAGGATGACCCCCAGGTAGTCTCCCGCGGCGGTGTTGCCGATCACGGCGATGATCGAGCCCGGTGCCGCCGCGCTCCGGAGCCCCGTGCCGAAGAGCACGTTGGTCGCGACGCCAGTGGCACCACCGGCGACGACGGCCAGCAGCAGGGCGGGCTTCATCAGCACATAGGGGAAGTAGACCTCGTGGATGCCGCCGACGAACTGGATCAGCGCCGCGCCCGGGGCCGTCGCCCGTGCCGCGCCGACGCCGAAGACAGTGAACGCCAGCAGCACGCCCAGACCGGGGCCGGGGTTCGCCTCGAGGAGGAACAGGACGGACTTGCCTTCCGAGGAGGCTTCGGCGACCCCCAGCGGCGTGAGCACACCGTGATTGATGGCGTTGTTCAGGAAGAACACCTTCGCGGGCTCTATGAGTATCGAGGTCAGCGGCAGCAGCTGGGCATCGATGAGCCACTGCACTGCGGACCCCAGGACCTCCATCAGACGGTTGATCACCGGCGCCACCAGATAGAAGCCGCCGATCGCGAGGAGGAATCCGGCGATGCCCGCGGAGAACATGTTGACCAGCATCTCGAAGCCGGCTTTGATCTTGCCCTCCCACAGGCCGTCGAGCCATTTCATGACCCAGGCGGCAAGAGGCCCCATGATCATCGCGCCGATGAACATATGCACCGGTTGCAGCGGATCCTCCCCCTCGGGGAGCGCCGCGTTGAACTGGTCGACGAGGAAGTCCGAGCCAGCGATGACGCCCATGACCGCGATGGCCGCCACCACGCCCCCTCGGGCCTCATAGACCATCCTGCCGCCTTGCACGGCGATCAGCAGCGGGAGCAGGTAGTGGATGATCGGGAAGACCATCGATTCCAGGCCCTCGTTGGGCATGAACCCGTCCGGGATGAAGAGGGCGGTGATGATGCCCCACGCGATGAGGGCGGGGATGTTCGGCATGATCATCCCCGAGAGGAACGAGCCGAATTTCTGGATTCCGACCCGCAGACCGCCGCGGGGCCGGGTGGTTTCAGACGCGGAATTCATGACAGCGCCTTTCGTCTCTGAAGGTGAGTGAAGGGGTGGCAGCAGCTCTGCACGGGCGCGGGCGTGCTCATGGCGCACCCTCTTGGACCAGACGAAGCGTCCGGGTGCCATCAGCGTCGCCGAACACATCGTCCGGGAGCAGGATCGTGGGCACTCGGTGCTCAGCGGCCCGGGCGCGGATCGCCTCGATCTGCTCGCCGAGATGGGGGCCTACCAGCAGCAACTCGGTGAACTGGAGATCCTCGGCCAGAGAGCTTTCAGTGCTGCCGGCGACCTCGTAGTTGAGTCGCGCCGCCGCCGCAGCCCGCTGCAGGCGAAGCGCGACGAACGTGCTCGATGCCCCCGCACCGCACACCACGACGATCCTCATCGATCTCACGACCTCACTGTCAAGAAGCACATCTCTGCAGGCTGACCTGCCATACTTCATTCTCCCGTGACGAACCCCACATTCCTACGTTTTCCCGGCGAGACTTTCTTCCGGCCCCTGCGGAAGAGTTCACCGGATACGCCCAGGTATGGTTGGGGTGACAGGAGATTTCACGGATGACTTCAGCTTCGACCCCGCAGCACGGCAGCCCGGTGGGAACCGATCTCGCGGTGCAGAGCTTCACATCGTCGTCTGCGCCGCCTGCGCGATCAGGTACGTCGCCATGGTGAGCCGGAATCGGCAGGACCAGCTCATCGGGATCCTCCTGCGCTATGACGGCTGGGTGACCGCAGCGGAGCTCGCGGACCGCCTCGGGGTCACCCCGCGCAGCGTTCGCACCTACATCTCCCAGATCAACGCTCGATCGGGCGAGGGGACAGCGATCTCCTCGGGGCCGGCCGGATACCATCCCAACCACAGTCTGCTCGCCGAGGCCCGGCCGGAGCGGACCGCCGGGGAGCCGAATCAGCGACTGCACCGGCTCGCCCGTGCCCTGCTGCACTCCACCCCGGGTGTGGACATCCGCAGCACTGCGGTCTCCATGCACGTCAGCGAGGCGACGATCGAATCGGATGTGGTCCGCCTGCGCAATCTCCTGGACGGCACTGCACTGCGGCTCGAGCGCGCGGGGACGCGCATGGTGCTCAGTGGTGAGGAGCTGGCCAAGCGCCGCCTGGTCTCACAGCTCGCTCACGAGGAGATGATCCACGGTGCGCTGAATGCCGAGGCGCTGCGGCGGGCCGCCGGACTCGAGCACGTCGACCCCGATGCCTTCGCGGCATTCAGGGAGGAGCTGGTCAGCCGCCTGGCGGCGGCAGGCTACTACGTCAATGAGCTCGGCTCCGCCGATGTGCTGCTGCACGTGGCCATCGCCGTGGACCGGGTGCGCCAAGGCCGGGTGCTGCGCAGCGGCGCCGACGCTGACCGGCCTGCCTCCCAGGCACGGCTGGCCGAGATGATCGCCGAGCTCACGGTGCATCACTTCGGCGTCGAACTGGGCACCGGCGACGCCGAGCACCTGGCCATGCTCACGCTCACCCGCATCGTGGCGCCCGCCGGCGAGGCCCAGGCCGGGGCAGAGGTCGGGCCTGGGATCGCCGAGGCGGTGCGGACCGCCGTCGAACACGCCTCCGCGGAGTACTTGGTGGACCTGGCACAGCCTGACTTCCTGCAGCGGCTCAGTCTGCACGTACACAATCTCGTGCAGCGGGCTCGCGATCACGCCTGGGTCCGCAATCCGCTGACGCACTCGGTGAAGTCCGCCTACCCGATGGTATTCCAGGTGGCCGTGGCGATCGCCAGCGACATCGCCCGCGCACTGGAGATCACCATCCACGACGACGAGATCGCCTACATCGCCATGCACGTCGGCGGACGCATCGAGGCCAGCAACCGCACCGGCACCGTGCTCACCGCCACCATCCTCTGCCCGGGCTACTATGAGCTGCACGAGCTGCTGCGCTCACGCGTCGACCGCTCGCTGGGGTCCTCGATCGAAGTCGTCAGGGTGGAGACCCGCACCGATCCCGACTTCTCCTCGATCGATACCGACCTGATCCTGACCACGATCGCCCCGCCGGAGCCGGACGAGCGCACCGTCGTGCTGCCGCCTTTCGTCTCCGAAGCCGATATGGAGCGCATCTCAGCTGTCGCGGCACGACGACGGCGCAGCAAGCGGCTGACCCGCCTTCGCTCGCAGCTGGCGCAGTACCTCAGCGAGGATGCGTTCCTGCGGCCCCTGCCCGCCTCCGGGGAGGAAGCCACGATCCGCCGGCTGGCCGAGCCGCTGCTCGAACGCGGGGTCATCGAGCAGAGCTATGTGGAGCAGACCATCGACCGTGAACGGCTCTCCTCCACCGCATTCACCGATGCGCTGGCCGTTCCCCACGCCCTCCATATGAGTGCGAGCCGGACGGCGATCTCGATCGGCGTGGCGGAGAATTCCGTGCCGTGGGGTGAGAACCGAGTGCAGGTCGTGGCCCTGGTCGCGTTCTCCGACAGCGACCGGCAGGCCTTCCAGACCATCTTCGAACAGCTCGTCGAGGTCTTCCACGAGCGCGATAGCGTGCAGCGCATCCTCCGCCGAGGGACAGACTTTCCCCGATTCCTGGACGAGCTGGTGGCTGTCATCGACGGCTGAGCGCTGCGCGTGGGGCGGCGGGTCGGCGCTGCCGGGTCACTGGGCCGCCGGCGCACTGCAGAAGGGAGACCCGGAAGGCCCCGCCTCGATCACTTCCGGGTCGGCCGGAGCGTGCCGTCGCCCATGTCCTCGAGCTCGCGACCCTTGGTCTCCGGCACCCACAGCGCGACGAACACCAGGGAGATCAGCGCGGAGACGGCGTAGAACCCATAGGCGAAGACGAGTGACGCCTCGGCCATCGAGGGGAAGACCGTGGAGATGACGAAATTGGCCGCCCAGTTCGCCGCAGCCGTCACGCCCAGCGCCACGGCCCTGATCCGGTTGGGGAACATCTCCCCCAGCAGGACCCACATGAACGGCCCCCATGTGGCCGCGAAGAAGAGGACGAAGACATTGGCGGCGATGAGTGCGACGACGCCCCAGGCGCCGGGAAGCCCCACCACCTCCTCACCGGCTGCATCGGTGGTGACCACGGCCTGCGAGAACGCGACGGCCATGGTCCCGAGCCCGATCGTCATGCCGGCGGAGCCGATGAGCAGCGGGATGCGGCGGCCCACCCGGTCCACGATCAGTATGCCGATGATCGTGCCGGCGATGTTGAGCAACGTGGTGATCACCTGGATCAGGAAGGACTGGTCTTCAGGGATCCCTACCGACTGCCACAGCGTATTCGAGTAGTAGAAGATGACGTTGATACCGACGAACTGCTGGAACACCGCAAGCCCCAGCCCGACCCAGACGATCGGCAGCACATGCCCCCTGCTGATCAGGTCACGGATCCGCTGCCGGGCCTCCAGGTTGATCGTCTTGCGCACTTCGGCGATCTTGGTGTGAATCGCCTCATCGCTGCCGAGGCCCACGATGTCACGAAGCACGACGGCGGCGTCGTCGTCCCGACCGCGGGAGACGAGGTACCGCGGCGACTCCGGGATGGACAGCGCCAGCAGACCGTACAGCAGCGCAGGCAGCGCTTCGATCATGAACATCCACCGCCAGGCGTCCATCCCCCACCAGAGCTGCTCCGCGGCACCCCCGGCGACATGCGAGATCGCTGCGTTGGACACGGCAGCGGAGAAGATACCCACCACGATGGCCATCTGCCACAGCGAGCCGAGCCGGCCACGCAGCCGTGAGGGAGAGACTTCGGCGATATAGGCCGGAGCGATCACCGAGGCCATGCCCACCCCGATTCCGCCGACCACTCTCCAGGCGATGAGATCCACCGCCCCGAACGCCAGGCCGGAGCCGATGGCTGAGATGAAGAACAGGGCCGCCGCGAACACCATGGCGCGGACGCGTCCCATCCTGTCGGCCAGGCTGCCACCTCCCCAGGCACCGAGGATGCAGCCCAGCAGGGCGGAGGAGACCGTGAAGCCGATCATGAACTCGGAGAGCCCGAAGAGGTCCTGGATCGGCCCGACGGCACCATTGATCACGGCCGTGTCGAAGCCGAAGAGGAAGCCACCGAACGCCGCCACGAGCACGACCCAGGCAACTGCCGAAGGACGAGCTTTCTCCGACGACTGGTGGACTGACATACGGCGTGCTCCTTCTCGGTCTTCCCGTTCGAGCAGACGGCTTCCGCCGCGCTGTGCGCACTACTTCACGAAGCGCAGCGCACACGGGGTCATAGTGCGCTTGCCGCGCAGGCTGAAGCCCAATTCCTCGATGGACAGCTACGATTATGCACCCGTGCAGCCACCACCGCGCACGAGCTCTCCCCGTGTTACGGCGAGAGGATCTGACAGGAGGCGAGGAGTCGGCTCAGGTGTCGCGCAGTGCCCGGGTCTGGAGCGCCCTTGACGCGAGCTGGTCATCTGGCGGGTAGTGCACAGCGTCGAGGACGAGCCCCCTGGCCGGCGCCAGGCGTACCATTTCATCCCAGGAAGGCTCCTGCATTCGCTGGAAGAGCCAGCCTTCGGGACGCTTGCCCTGCCCTACTTCCATCAGCGCCCCGATCAGCGCTCTGACCATATGGTGGCAGAAGGCATCTGCAGTGAGCCGGGCGAGAATGACGCCGGCGTCGTCTCGCTCGATATCGAAGCGCTGCAGCTCACGGATCGTCGTGCTGTGCGGGCGGGGCTTGCAGAAGCTCCCGAAGTCGCGCAGCCCAAGCACGGCAGTGGTCTCCCGCGCCATGGCAGATGCGTCCAGAGGAGCAGGATGCCAGGTTGTCTCACGACGCCGCAAAGGGTCCATCGACTCTGGCCGATCCGCGATCCGGTACGTATACGACCTGCTCAACGCCGAGAACCGGGCGTCGAACTCCGCTGGTACCGGGCTGACGCGCCACACCACAATGGTGTGACCATGCCGGCTGAGCACACCGAAGAGACGACGACGCAGCGCCACCGCCGGATCCTCCCCCTTCCGGCCCCGGACCAGCATCTCCCATTCGGCCTGCGTGAGATCAAGGTGAGCCACCTGCCCCCGCGCGTGCACGCCGGCGTCGGTGCGCCCGGCTACCACCAGGGCGACGTCGCGGCGAAGCAGCGTCGCAAGGGCCTCAGCAAGGGTGCCCTCCACCGTGGGCAGTCCAGGCTGGGCAGCCCAACCGTGGTAGGCGTCACCGTCATAGGAGACATCCAGTCTCACCCGCATCATGCCCGCATCCTCCAAAGCTCATTCCGGCGCACCTCATACCCACGCGAAAGCGCCCCCGGTCCGCACGGGACCGAGGGCGCTTTCACATGCTTCTGATGTGCTGCCAGGTGTCTGCTACTTGGACTCGTCCTGCTCAGCGCCCTCTTCGGGTGCCTCGCTGGTCGCAGCCTCAGCAAATTCCTCGTCAGCGGTCTCAACGGGGTCGCTTGAGGAGTCAGCCTCAACCTGAGGAGCTTCCTGGGCGGGAGCCGCTGACGCGGCCGCGGAGGTGGCCTCGGAGACTACGGCCTGCTTCGGGGAGACAGGCTCCATCACCAGCTCGATCACGGCCATCGGAGCGTTGTCGCCCTTCCGGTTGCCGATCTTGGTGATGCGGGTGTAGCCACCCTCGCGGTTGGCCATCGCCGGGGCGATCACCGTGAAGAGCTCGTGGACAACCGCCTGGTTGGTGGAGTTCTTCGCGCTGATCTGCGAAACGACCTTACGCCGCGCTGCCAGGTCACCCTTCTTGGCGAAGGTGATCAGACGCTCTGCGTAGGGACGCAGCCGCTTGGCTTTGGTCACAGTGGTCGTGATCGAGCGGTGCTCGAACAGGCTGGCGGAAAGATTGGCCAGCATAATCTTCTCGTGCGATGGGCTGCCGCCCAGGCGCGGTCCCTTAGTGGGGGTTGGCATGGTCTCGGTTCTCCTTGAATGGTGCGCTTATCCACGACGCCGGGCTAAACGCGAATTGTGCAGTGCAGCGCTGATCAGGGGATCAGAACTGCTGGTCGTCCTCGCCGTACTCGTCGTCAGCTTCCTGGAAGCGAGCGGCAGTCGGGTCGAACCCGGCGGGGGAATCCTTCAGCGACAGTCCCAGCTCCACCAGCTTGTCCTTGACCTCATCGATCGACTTCGCACCGAAGTTGCGGATGTCCATCAAATCGGCCTCGGAGCGAGCCACGAGCTCACCCACAGTGTGGATGCCCTCGCGCTTGAGGCAGTTGTAGGAGCGCACGGTCAGCTCGAGATCCTCGATCGGCAGCGCCATATCAGCTGCCAGCGCAGCGTCGGTCGGCGACGGACCGATCTCGATGCCCTCGGCTGCTACGTTGAGCTCCCTGGCCAGTGAGAACAGCTCGACCAGCGTGGTGCCCGCAGATGCCAGGGCATCGCGCGGGGCCATCGAGGGCTTCGTCTCGACATCAACGATGAGCTTGTCGAAGTCGGTGCGCTGCTCCACACGAGTAGCCTCGACCTTGAAGCTCACCTTCAGAACCGGGGAGTAGATCGAGTCGACCGGAATACGGCCGATCTCGGAATCCGCAGCCTTGTTCTGAGTTGCGGAGACGTAGCCGCGGCCACGCTCAACCGTCAGTTCGACATCGAGTTTGCCCTGGTCATTGAGCGTCGCGAGCTGAAGGTCCGTGTTGTGCACCTCCACGCCGGCCGGCGAGGTGATGTCGGCTGCCGTCACGACTCCCGGTCCTTCTTTGCGCAGGTATGCGACGACCGGCTCATCGTGCTCGGAGGACACAGAGAGCTTCTTGATGTTGAGCACCAGCTCAGTCACGTCTTCGGTCACGCCGGCGATGGTGCTGAACTCGTGCAGCACGCCGTCGACGCGGATGCTGGTCACGGCCGCACCGGGGATGGAGGAGAGCAGCGTCCGGCGCAGGGAGTTACCCAGCGTATATCCGAAACCAGGCTCCAACGGCTCGATGACGAAACGTGAACGGTGATCTGCGACGACTTCTTCTGTCAGCGTGGGGCGCTGTGCAATGAGCACGGATGATTCCTTTCAGAGTACGTCCGCTATATGACGTAGTCTCACTTCAGTAATGACGCTCGGCTTGCCGCCCGGTAGGACCGGGGGCACACCGTATGACTGGTAAAGAAGGTCGCTCAGACGCGGCGGCGCTTCGGCGGGCGGCAGCCGTTATGCGCGCTGGGCGTGACGTCCTGGATGGAACCGACTTCGAGCCCGGCTGCCTGCAGCGAGCGGATGGCGGTTTCGCGACCCGAACCCGGGCCCTTGACGAAAACGTCCACTTTCTTCATGCCGTGTTCCTGGGCACGCTTAGCAGCCTGCTCCGCTGCCATCTGCGCGGCGAACGGAGTGGACTTACGCGATCCCTTGAAGCCCACTTCACCTGAGGAGGCCCAGGACACCACAGCGCCGGTGGTGTCAGTGATGGATACGATCGTGTTGTTGAAGGTCGACTTGATGTGAGCCTGACCCTGGGTAATGTTCTTACTTGCCTTGCGGCGCGGCTTACGGGCCGCTGCACGAGTCTTTGGTGGCATCTTCTCTCCGTGACTGAGTTGCTCTGACCAGCGTTAGCGGCTGGACTACTTCTTCTTGCCTGCGACGGTCTTCTTCGGACCCTTGCGAGTACGCGCGTTGGTCTTCGTGCGCTGACCACGCACCGGCAGACCGCGACGGTGCCGAAGGCCCTCGTATGAGCCGATCTCGACCTTTCGCCGGATGTCTGCGGCGACCTCACGACGGAGATCACCCTCGACCTGCATATTGCCTTCGATGTAGTCGCGCAGCGAGACCAACTGCTCGTCAGTCAGATCCTTCACGCGAGTCTCCACCGGAATCCCGGTAGCCTCGATAACGGTCTCGGCGCTGGTGCGGCCGATGCCGTAGATATACGTGAGTGCGATCACCGTGCGCTTTTCGCGCGGGATGTCCACACCTGCAAGACGTGCCATGCGGCAGTCCTCCTCTTTCTTCTTCCGAAGGTCTTCGCCAGTACGTACCCTGCTCACCCTGAACTGTCGTGCTGTGTTGTGCGGGCGACACCGGAGGCGGTGTCATTCCAGGTCTCCGGCCCTCGGTAACCGGAGGTGTCTCCACCCAGCTCTGTCGGTGGAACGTACTGCCTTATATGTTATTTTGCCTTGAGCTGTGTCAGCGCGAAAGCGCCCTCACACCCACGTGATGGGGAGGAGGGTCAGCCCTGGCGCTGCTTGTGACGTGGGTCTTTGCAGATCACGCGGACCACGCCTCGACGGCGGATCAGCTTGCAGTCGGAGCAGATCTGCTTCACGCTCGGCTGAACCTTCATGGGTTCTCCTTATGATTTCGTTGTTGCGTGCAACAGGTTCTATTTATAACGGTAGACGATACGTCCGCGGTTGAGATCGTAGGGGCTCATCTCCACGACAACCCGATCCTCAGGGAGGATGCGGATATAGTGCTGGCGCATCTTGCCGGAAATAGTCGCGAGCACCACATGGTCGTTTTCCAACCGCACACGGAACATCGCGTTCGGCAGGGCCTCTGTGACCCGTCCTTCTACTTCGATGACGCCTTCTTTTTTGGCCATACTCTCCATACCGTTCACGATCACTCACCACCAGGCACCGCACACAGTGGTACGAGGAAGAATTGTGATCTGTTCTCCGTTACTCAAGATGCTGGCTGCAGTTCCGCCTGGTCAATGCCTTCTCAGAGCGGGCACGCCACAGCTAGACCACAGTCAGCCAACGGTCAATATTACCCGATAGGTCAAGCTTCAGGCAATCCGGTGTCTTCGATGGAGCGCCGGGGCCGCCTCAATGTCACGGCGGAATGTCACGGCGGTGAGACGATATGCGCAGAAGCCAGCACGCACCCGGGTCACCACGGGCGCCTCGTCCGGCTGTGGTGCTCGGCCACGCGAGGCAGAGGCTTAGCCCCCGGGGATCGGCACCGGGGTCACACCGAGCTTCGACAGCTCAGCCGCTCCCCCGTCCGGGGCAGTGAGCACCCAGACGCCGCCTGCATGCCGCGCCACTGAATGCTCCCACTGGCTGGCTCGGCTCCCATCAGCGGTGACCACGGTCCAGTCATCGCTGAGCACATCTGTGTCGATGCTCCCGCGCGTCAGCATCGGCTCGATCGCCACGGCCATACCGGGCTTGATCTTCACCCCAGAGGCACCTGTGGCGTAGTTGAACACGTCCGGAGACATGTGCATCGCGGACCCGATCCCGTGCCCTACATAGTCCTCGAGGATCCCCAGCTGCTGACCGGACTCCTTGCGGACGAATGCCTCGATGGCCTCGCCCACTTCGCCGATATGCTTCGCTTGCGCGAAGGCAGCGATTCCGTGCCACATCGCCTGCCGAGTGACCTCGCTGAGGTATTCGTCAGCTGGCTCAGCAGTCCCCTCCTGGGAGGAGCCCAGGATCACCGTGCGCGCAGAATCAGAGTGCCAGCCGTTGACGATACAGCCGCCGTCGATCTTCAGCACATCGCCTCGGGCCAGCATTCGTTCACCGGGGATGCCGTGCACTACCTCGTCATTGACCGATGTGCAGATATAACCGGGGAACCCGTGGTAGTTCAGGAAGTTCGGGGCGGCCCCCGCCTTTTCTATCACCTGCGCGAAGATGTCGTTGAGGGACGACGTCGTGATACCCGGCTCGACTGCCGCCACGGTCGTGTCCAGAGCGTCACTGAGGATTGAGCCTGCCGCGTCCATATGACGCAGCTGGGCGTCGGACTTCAGCTCAACGCGCTGCCGTGAAAACATCCTGTGTCCTCAC
>DXGD01000064.1 GCA_019114115.1 Candidatus Nesterenkonia stercoripullorum | reverse complement strand
ATCGCCGTGGGCTGCACCGGCGGCAAGCACCGCTCGGTGGCCATCGCTGAGGAGCTCGCCCGCCGCCTCGACCAGATGCCCAATGTCGTGGTCAACACTATTCACCGAGACCTGGGCCGGGAGTAGTCGTGGTGCAGAACGTCACCGGTGCTCTGCCGTCGCTGGTCCCTCAGGGTGAGCCGGGGGAGCGGGCGAGTCTGCGCGTCTCGGCCCTCGGCGGAGGCCATGGGCTGTCCGCGACGCTTGCCGCGCTGCGCGTGATCGCCGCAGAGCACCTCACCGCGATCGTCACGGTCGCCGACGACGGCGGCTCCTCCGGCCGACTCCGCCAGGACATGGACGTCCTCCCGCCCGGCGACCTGCGCATGGCGCTGGCAGCGTTATGCGATGACACGGAGTGGGGCCGCACCTGGGCCACGGTCATGCAGCACCGATTCGCCTCCCGCGAAGGCATCACCGGGAGCCTGGACGATCATGCGATGGGCAATCTGCTCATCGTCGCGCTGTGGGATCTCATCGGCGACGCCGTCGAAGGCCTGCGCTGGGCGGGCTCGCTGCTCGGAGCGCGTGGCCAGGTCCTGCCGATGTCCCGGCAGCCGCTGCACATGTCGGGGGTCGTCTCCACAGACCAGACCGGCGAGACGGGCCAGCCGGGGGACCCTGTGCGTGTCGACTCCCAGGCCGAGCTGGCCCGGGCTGGCCTGCGCGGACGCCTGAGCGATGTCCGGATCCACCCTGCCGAGGCGCGCGCCTGCGAAGAGGCGCTGACCGCCATCGAACTCAGCGACTGGATCGTGTTCGGGCCTGGCTCCTGGTACACCTCGGTGCTGCCGCACCTGTTGCTGGAAGATCTGCGCAGCGCGCTGTGCGAGACAGAGTCCAAGCGGTGTATCGTGATGAACCTCACTGACGACGTCGATGAGACCTCGGGCATGAGTGCAGCGGAGCACCTGGGGGTGCTGCAAGAGTACGCACCGGAGCTCCGCATTGATCGGATCATCGCTGACCCGGAGTCCATCAGAGAGGGTGAACGTGCGGGATTTGAGGAGGCTGCCCAGGCTCTTGGCGCAGAGGTCCGGTACCACAAAGTCCGTGACGCCGACCGGCACGACGTCCATGACCCGCTGCGATTGGCGATCGCCTTCACCGAGGTCTTCCGGGAGCCGCTCTGAGCTGAGGATACAAATCCCTCCAGGCTGCGCCCGCTCACTACGCTGGATGGGGAAAGCCGGCGTCGATCCAGTACCATGGCGGAGCCGAGGTTCTTGCGGACCTGGTGCACTGGAACAGACCGCGACCGGCGATATGCAGTCTCACGAGAAGCCCGAGGAACCAACATCATGGCGCTGACCGAATCGGTCAAAGAAGAGCTCTCCCGTCAGGATGCGGCCGCCACCTCCGAGCGCAAAGCGGAGGTTTCCGCGCTGCTGCGGTTCGCCGGCGGGTTGCACATCATCTCAGGACGCATCGTGATCGAGGCCGAGCTCGATCATGCGGCCTCGGCACGGCGGCTGAAGACGGCGATCTCCGAGGTGTATGGTCATACCCCCGAGGTCATCGTGGTCTCCGGTGGCGGGCTTAAACGCGGTTCCCGGTATGTGGTCCGCGTCGTGCGCGATGGCGAGGCGCTCGCTCGGCAGACGGGCCTGCTGGACGCCAGGGGCCGGCCGGTGCGCGGACTTCCATCGGTCATCGTCAACGGGTCGATCCTCGACGCCGTCTCAGCCTGGCGGGGTGCTTTCCTCGCCCATGGTTCGCTCACCGAGCCGGGCAGATCCTCTGCCCTGGAAGTGACCTGCCCCGGTCCGGAAGCCGCCTTGGCCCTCGTCGGGTCCGCACGTCGTCTGGGCATCACGGCCAAAGCCCGCGAAGTCCGCAGCATCGATCGCGTCGTGATCCGCGACGGTGAGTCGATCGCCAAGCTGCTGACTCATATGGGCGCTCATCAGACGCTGCTGACATGGGAAGAGCGGCGTATGCGCAAAGAGGTGCGGGCGACCGCCAACCGGCTCGCCAACTTCGACGACGCGAATCTCAGGCGGTCGGCGCAGGCCGCAGTGGCGGCCGGAGCGCGGGTCGAACGTGCCCTGGACATCCTCGGGGACGACGTCCCCGATCACCTCAAATACGCAGGTCAACTGAGAATTCAGCATAAGCAGGCTTCGCTCGACGAACTCGGCCGCATGGCGAATCCGCCGATGACGAAGGACGCCATCGCCGGACGCATCCGCAGACTGCTCGCGATGGCCGATAAGCGCGCCAGTGAGCAGGGGATTGCGGGCACCGACAACGGCGCTGATTCTGCTGGCGCGGCCTCCTGAGGAGTCAGCCACCACAAGACGCCCCCCAGGGGTGCGAATATTCATCTGGTGGTGAACACCGCGCTCCACTGCAGCTTCTCCCTTTTTCCTGCAGGCTGAGGCGACATAGGATGAATGAGGACGGTGCAGGCCGCCAGATGCGTGGCAGCGCCGAATACCGATGAATGTCATCGACGAATGTCTCTAGGAGGACACCGTGGCTGAGTACACCCTTCCCGAATTGGACTATGACTACGCGGCGCTGGAGCCGCATATCTCCGCTCGGATCATGGAGCTTCACCACTCGAAGCATCACGCCACTTACGTCAAGGGCGCCAATACCGCTCTCGAGCAGCTGGCTGAGGCTCGTGAGAAGGGCGACTTCGGCAACGTCTCGAAGCTCTCCAAGGATCTGGCCTTCAACCTCGGTGGCCACACCAACCACTCGATCTTCTGGAAGAACCTCTCACCAGAGGGCCAGGAGCGTCCCGAGGGCGAGCTGGCTGCCGCGATCAACGAGTACTTCGGCTCCTTTGACGCATTCCAGTCTCACTTCACCAATGCCGCGCTGACCCTCCAGGGATCCGGCTGGGCTCTGCTGGCCTACGAGCCGATCGGCGGCAACCTCGTGATCGAGCAGCTCTACGATCAGCAGGGCAATGTTCCGGTCGGCACGGTCCCGCTGCTGATGCTGGACATGTGGGAGCACGCGTTCTACCTCGACTACGTCAACGTCAAGCCTGACTATGTGAAGGCCTTCTGGAACATCGTGAACTGGGAAGACGTGGCTTCGCGGCTCGCGGCCGCACAGGCGGGCGGCGCGAAGCTGGTCGCTCCCTGATGTGACAGCTCCGCTGCAGTTCTGGCTGCCAGGTCAGCGCGAGGCGCAGCGCCGGATAATAACTGTCCGGTAGCACGGACCTGTGAGATAATGGATCTGAGCAAAACTGAAGACTGAGTTCTACAGACAGCCTGAGAACAACGACGTTGTTGGGGGTCAGTTTCTTTCGTAGGCCGAAAGAAGCTGATCCCCAACGCATGTTTTCGGCACATTGACCCGCGCATTCCGCGAGAGTCATACGTCAGTCATAACCCCGCGGCTCGTGGACGAGGCCGCTAGGAGAGAAAGGAATCCCATGGCGACAAAAATCGCGATCAATGGTTTTGGGCGGATCGGCCGCAATGTTCTGCGTGTCCTTGAGAATCAGGGGCAAGACCTCGAGCTGGTGGCGATCAACGATCTCACCTCCTTCGAGGAGCTGGAGCTGCTGACCAAGTACGACAGCGTGCTCGGACGCTTCCCCGGTGACGTGTCGCTCAGCGGTGACACCCTCATCGCCGGCGACCGCCGTATCAAACTGGTTCAGGAGCGGGACCCCGCGAATCTCCCGTGGGGCGAGCTGGGTGTGGATATCGTGCTGGAGTGCACCGGTATCTTCAACACTGGAGAAGGCGGCCAGAAGCACATCGACGCCGGCGCCAAGAAGGTCATCCTCTCGGCACCGGGCAAGAACGTCGACGGCACGTTCGTCGTCGGCATCAATCACGAGGACTTCGACGCCTCGACGATGAACGTCGTCTCCAACGCTTCCTGCACCACCAACTGCCTCGCGCCGCTGGTGAAGGTGCTCAACGACGAGTTCGGCATCGTCGAGGGCCTGATGACCACAGTGCATGCCTACACCGGTGACCAGCGCCTGCATGATGCCCCGCACAAGGACCCGCGCCGGGCCCGCGCTGCCGCGACGAACATGGTGCCGACCTCCACCGGTGCGGCTGCCGCTATCGGTCAGGTCATCCCCGAGGTGGACGGCAAGCTCGACGGCTACGCGATCCGCGTGCCGGTCATCGACGGCTCCGCGACTGACCTCACCGTGACCATCGCTACTGACGGCGTCACCGTGGATCAGATCAACGCGGCCTTCAAGAAGGCCGCCGAAGGGCCGCTGAAGGGCTACCTGGAGTACTCGGAGGATCCGATCGTCTCCGGCGACATCGTCGGGGATTCGCACTCCTCGATCTTCGATGCACCGCTGACCAAGGTCATCGGCAACACGGTCAAGGTGCTCTCCTGGTACGACAACGAGTACGGTTACAGCTCCCGGCTGGTGGACCTCACCGTTCACGTCGGCTCAACGCTGAACTGACGTCACAGCTGAGCTGACTCAAAGTTGATGTGGCTCCCGGGGTCGCTCCGGCAGGAGCCGTCTCAGCTCTGCCCGGCCTGATCCAGGGACCGGTCGCGATTTTGCGCTGCGGCGCTCCCGCGGCCGGTCCCTGGTCTTCCGAGCGCCTGGTACCTGCACCACAGGCTGACCACTTCTGCGCAGCGACCCCAGGCCGACCCCAGGCCGACCCCAGGCATAACCTCACCAAGGATTGGTACCCTAAGCGCATGACCAGCTCACAGCCGCTCTCGGCGAAGACCCTGCAAGATCTCCTCGACTCGTCGGTCGCTGGCCGCCGCATTCTGGTCCGCTCGGATCTGAACGTCCCGCTCAGCGACGGCGAAGTCACCGACGACGGACGCGTCCGGGCCTCCCTGCCGGTGTTGGAGCAGCTGGCCAGCGCGGGTGCCAGGGTCCTGGTCGTGGCTCACCTGGGCCGCCCCAAAGGCGAGCCTGATCCGCAGTACTCACTGCGGCCTGTGGCGCAGCGCATGTCAGAGCTGACCCAGCGGACTATCGTCCAGGCCCAGGACGTCGTCGGGGAGGATGCCGCACGACGTGCTGAGCAGCTTGCTGACGGGGAGATCCTGCTCCTGGAGAACATCCGGTTCGACCCGCGGGAAACGTCGAAGACAGCCTCCGAGCGCGTGGCGCTGGCTCAGGACCTCGCCGCGCTGACCGGCGAGGGAGGCGCTTATGTGAACGATGCTTTCGGCGCAGTCCACCGTCGTCACGCCTCAGTCGCCGAGATCACCGAGGAACTGCCTGCTTACCAGGGCGACCTGGTCCGCGACGAGTTGAAGGTCCTGGAGCGACTGACGACGTCGCCGGAGCGTCCCTACACTGTGGTGCTGGGCGGTTCGAAGGTATCCGATAAGCTCGCCGTCATCGAGAACCTCATGGAGCGTGCTGACACGCTTCTCGTCGGGGGCGGCATGGTGTTCACCTTCCTCAAGGCCCAGGGATACGGCATCGGCAGCTCATTGGTCGAGGACGACAAGCTGGACACGGTGCGCGGATTCCTGCAGCGCGCCGAGGAGCTTGAATGCCGCATCGTGCTGCCCACCGATATCGTCATGGCGCATCGTTTCGCCGCCGACGCCGGTTACGAGGTCCTTCCCGTCGAGCGTCTGGAAGGCGGAGAAGCCGGCACGGACGCCCTGGGCCTGGATATCGGCCCACGCAGCGCCGAGGCCTTCGCAGCGGAGATCAAGGACTCGAACACGGTCTTCTGGAACGGGCCGATGGGCGTCTTCGAGATGGAGGCGTTCGCGCGGGGGACTGAGACAGTGGCCCGCGC
>DXGD01000003.1 GCA_019114115.1 Candidatus Nesterenkonia stercoripullorum | reverse complement strand
CACGGACGCACTGAGCCCTGACCCAGGGTCCTATGCGCCCCTGACGGGACGGGCGCTGCCTGACCCCGAGGCCAGCGCGAGCGCAGAGGCTCCGGCGAGCGCTGAGACGCAGGATGCTGCGCCCGGGCGTGCCCGGCGGCCAAGTCGCCGGGCTGAGCTGGCGCTGACCTCGTTCGGTCCGGATGGTTGGCCGCAGCAGGTCGTCCGAGCCGTCGAGATGTGCCGCAAGAGCGGGCGCGATGCCGTCATCGTGCTCCCTGACCAGCGTGACCTGGACCGTGCCGTAGATGCCCTCTCCGTGGCGTTCGGTGCTGAGGAACTGGCCCCCTTGGGCGCATCGATGGGGCCGACGCCGCGGTACCGTTCCTTCCTGAACCTGCGCTTCGGCCGGCGCCACATCGCGGTGGGGACTCGGTCGGCCGTCTTCGCTCCCGTTCAGGACTTGGGCCTGCTGCTGGTGCTCGACGACGCGGACCCCGCTCATGCTGAGCCGCGGGCCCCGTACCACCATGTCCGCGATGTGGCCTTGTTACGCGCTGCCGCCTCTGACGCGGACCTGGTGTTTCTTTCCACCTCGCGCAGCCTGGAGGTCCAACGGTTAGTGGAACGTGCCTGGCTCGAGGAGGCAGCTCCAGGGCGGGAAGAGCGCAGGGCGTCCTCTCCGCTGATGATCTCCGCTAATGATTCCTTCAGCCGGGAACGTGAGGGTGGCCGCGGGCCCTCACGCCTTCCCGGTGTGGCCTACCGGACGGCCCGGGCGCAGCTGAGCCATGGGCCGGTGCTCGTACAAGTTGCTCGCTCCGGTTTTGTCCCGGCGCTCATCTGCCAACGCTGCGGTACTCGCCAGCAGTGCCCGCACTGCCACGGGCCGTTGAGCGCGCCTGCGCATCACAGCCAATCCCGAACGCTGCGATGCCGGTGGTGCGGTCTGCACCACCGAAGGCATCGCTGTGCAGAATGCGGTGCCACAGAGTTCCGCGCAGGATCGCGCGGGGCGGACCGGACGGCCCAGGAATTGGGCAGGGCCTTCCCGGGCATCAACGTAATCTCCTCTACAGCTGATCATCCCGTGAGCGAGGTCGGCCCGGATCCTGCGCTGGTGGTCAGTACGCCGGGGATGGAGCCTGTGGCTGAGGATGGGTACACCGCGGCGCTGCTGCTGGACGGCAACGCTCAATTGAGCCGGGAAGGCCTGGACGTCCCCCGCGGGGTGCTTATGCGATGGTTCAGGGTGGCCTCGCTGGTCCGGGCGCATTCGGCGGACCCGGAGCGCTCGGGGACGGTCGTCGTCAGCGCCGACGCCGAGGACCTCACGGCGGCGCTGGTCCGGTGGGACCCGGTGGGCTATGCCCGGCGGGAGCTCTACGAGCGGCTGGATCTGGGTCTTCCTCCGGCCACGCGAATGCTGAGCGTGACCGGGGGTTCGGCTGCGGTGGATGACTTCATCGGCCGTGTCAGCCTGCCCGAGTCCGTTCACTGGATCGGGCCCGCACCGGTCGACGAGGAGCAGAACAGGTATCTGCTGTTCTTCGGCTACGCCCAGGCCGAGCAGATCGTCTCCGAGGTCAGACGGGTCCGTTCGACCCCGCGATCGACGTCGACGCGGTCCCGAGCGGCGCCCCCGGCGGATGGTTCCTCACATGTCCGAGTTGTCGTCGACGACATCGAGGCGCTGCAGGTCTGAGCTTGATGAGCTGAGCGGAGAGCGCTGGTCTGACCCTACCCGGCTGTCACCGCAGAGCCAGAACCACAGAGCCAGAACCTCAGAGCTAGAAAGTCCTGGAGCTGGGCAGTTCAGGTCCCCGTCAGATCACATCACATCAGAGACGAACCGGCGCACCGCCCGCGCAGCTTCAGCAGGCTTCTCGTAGTGCATCAGATGCCCCACGTCACGGATCGTCTCCAACCGGGCGGCGGGCAGCGCATCGCGCAGCTGCAGCTGACCGGCCGGAGTGCTGGCCTGGTCTCGGGCGGCGGCGATCAGCTGGACGGGCAGGGTGACATCTTTCGCGTATTCGGTGACAGTGTGCCTGCTCGACGCCCGGTACGCCTCCAACAGGGTGGCACGGTCGGCGAAATCGCTGAAGTAGAGCCGATGCTGCTCGGCCACGAAATGTCGGATGCGAGGCTGCCGCGCTGTTCCCATGGCGAGGTTCATCGCCGTCGTCGCCAGCCGGCTGCGAAGCCACGCTGAGCCTACGGCCTCCGGGAGGATCCCACCGGCCCGGTAGAAGACCTCAACGGCTGCCGCGCCAGGCAGCAGCGGCATGCGGAAGATGTCGTCGCTGATCGGGCACATCATCACCGCGCCGGCCCAGCCAGCCTGCCGCCGAAGATGCGCGGCAAGCACGATCGTGCCGAAGGAATGGCCGAGGATGACGTCGCCCTCACCGAGGCCGAGGCCGCTTCGCAGGTGCTCGACCACGTCGGCATAGGCGTCGACGTCATGAGGCGTCCGTTCTCCGAAGCTGCCACGCAGCGGAGGCGTCGCACCGAAGCCAGGCAGGTCAGGAGCTAGGACCTCGAATTCTGGGAGGGCATCGGCCAACGGCTCCATCCCGTGGTGGTCTCCGCGGAAACCGTGCACAACGAGCAGCCGCGGGCGCGACCCCGGGACCGCCATCGTGCCATCGGGCCCATGATCTGCTGGGTAACGCCAGACGGAGGCTTGTGAGAAGTACTCTTTTCCTTCACGGCGATACCGGATAGGCACGTGCAGCTCTTCGGCGTGACGTTTCTGACCGCCAGTCCACGGGGTATTCACGGCACCAGCTTAGCGAGGATGCCCGCGCACGGCCGATCCTCACTTAGACTGGAGCGGTCTGAAGGTGGTCTGCGATGGGCACGCCCGTGAGGGTCGTGTGACGGGCGGCTGAGAACGTCGTCATCGAGGACTGCCACTACCGATCATGTCCAGAAGAACCAGAGGTAACCCCACGGTGAGCACAGCGAGCCATCACAGCGCAGATCAGCACAGCGCAGATCAACACAGCGCAGATCATCACACCACGGCACCGGCGACGAGCCCGGACGCTCCTGCCGCGGACTCGTCCTCCTTGCAGGCCCGGAAGAAGGCCTATGACATCAAGGAGATCGAGGCTCGCTGGCAGCCGTTCTGGGAGCAGGACCAGACGTTCGCCGTGGACCCGGAGGATACCCGTCCGCGCAAGTACATCCTGGACATGTTCCCGTATCCCTCGGGGGACCTGCACATGGGCCACGCCGAGGCATTCGCGATCGGAGATGTGCCCGCTCGCTATGCCCGCCTGCGGGGATATCAGGTGCTGCACCCGATCGGCTGGGACTCATTCGGGCTGCCTGCCGAGAATGCGGCCATCAAGAACAACGCTCATCCGGCCGAGTGGACGTATGCGAACATCGAGACTCAGGCCGAATCCTTCAAGCGCTACGGCATCTCCGTGGACTGGTCGCGGCGGCTGCATACCTCTGACCCGTCGTATTACCGCTGGACGCAGTGGCTGTTCCTGCAGTTCTACAAGCACAAGCTGGCCTACCGCAAAGACTCGCCGGTCAACTGGTGCCCGAAGGACCAGACAGTTCTGGCCAATGAGCAGGTCGTCGATGGTGCCTGCGAGCGCTGCCACACGCCAGTGGTCAAGAAGTCGCTGAACCAGTGGTACTTCAAGATCACAGACTATGCTGACCGTCTTCTCGACGATATGGAGCAGCTGCAGGGCAGCTGGCCGGAACGTGTGCTGAGCATGCAGCGCAATTGGATCGGTCGCTCCACGGGCGCCTCAGTTCGCTACCGTATCGAGGATGCCGAGCAGGGGCGCTCCGTGGAGCCCCTCGAAGTGTTCACCACGCGCCCGGACACGCTCTACGGGGTGACGTTCATGGTCGTCGCGGCCGATGCTGACCTGGCGCAGCAGTTGGTCACCGCCGATCGTGAAGCGGAGCTCGCGGCGTATCGTGAATCTCTGGGGAGTGTCTCCGATATCGAACGTCAGTCGGCGGACCGCGAGCGCACCGGGGTGTTCCTGGGTCGATACGCAGTGCACCCGCTGACCGGGGAGCGGCTGCCGATATGGGCTTCTGACTACGTGCTCGCTGACTACGGTACGGGCGCTGTGATGGGTGTGCCTGCCCATGATCAGCGGGACCTGGAGTTCGCTGCCGCTATGGGCCTCGATGTGCGCGTGGTCCTGGACACCGGCGAGGACGACCCGACCCAGAGCGGTCAGGCCACCACCGGTGAAGGGATCTCAGTCAATTCACCGGCATGGGAGGGTCTGGGCAAAGACGCAGCCGTGGCACGTTCCCTCGATGTTCTCGAAGCAGAGGGACTGGGCAGCCCCACGGTGAACTACCGGCTGCGGGACTGGCTGCTCTCGCGGCAGCGCTTCTGGGGCGCGCCCATCCCGATCATCCACTGCCCGCACTGCGGCGAAGTTCCTGTTCCGGAGGATCAGCTGCCCGTTGAGCTGCCGACTGACCTGCGCGGAGAGCAGCTCGCGCCGCGAGGCAAGAGCCCGCTGGCGGCCGCGTCGGAGTGGGTCGCCGTGGACTGCCCCCAGTGCGGGGACCCAGCGCAACGGGACACCGACACGATGGACACCTTCGTGGACTCCTCCTGGTACTACATCCGGTACATCGACCCGAACAACGACCAGGTGGCCTTCCCCTCGGAGGAAGTCAACCGCTGGATGCCGGCGGCACAGTATGTGGGCGGCGTCGAGCACGCCATCCTGCACCTGCTGTACTCGCGGTTCTTCACCAAAGTGCTCTACGACCTCGGGCTGGTGAACTTCACGGAGCCGTTCGCGGCGCTGCTGAACCAGGGTCAGGTGCTCAATGGCGGCAAAGCCATGTCCAAGTCGCTGGGCAACGGAGTCGACTTGGGAGAGCAGCTCGATACCTATGGCGTCGACGCCGTCCGCCTGACGATGGTGTTCGCCTCTCCGCCGGAGGACGACGTCGACTGGGCTGATGTCTCGCCTGCCGGTGCAGCGAAGTTCCTGGCCCGGGCGTGGCGGCTCGCGCAGGATGTCGCGGGCGTGGCGGCGGGTGACCCTGCCGCTGGGGCCCAAGGGCTGCGGGCCGTGACCCACCGGACGATCGCCGAGGCTGAGCAGCTGGTCGAGGACCGGAAGTTCAACGTCGTCGTCGCGCGTGTGATGGAGCTGGTGAACGCGACCCGCAAGGAGATCGACTCCGGTGCGGGGGCTGCCGACCCGGCGGTCCGCGAGGCCACGGAAGTGACGGCGCAGATGCTGAGCCTCGTGGCGCCCTACACCGCCGAGGATATGTGGCGGCTGCTGGGCCATGAGGCTTCTGTGGCCAACTCAGCCTGGCCCGCTTACGACCCTGCGCTGCTGGTTGAGGACTCGGTCACAGCTGTGGTCCAGGTCAAGGGCAAGCTGCGCGACAAGCTGGAGGTGCCAGCCGACATCACGTCGGAGGATCTTGAGCAGCGTGCGTTGAATCTGCCCAAGATCCAGGGATATATCGAGGCCGACGGCGGGGTGCGGAAAGTGATCGTGAGGGCCCCCAAGCTGGTCAATGTGGTGACCGGGTAGCTGATGAATCAGGACCCGCCGGTGCAGGGAAGCAGCAGGTCCGAGCAGTCGGGCCGTGCGCGCGGCGGCATCGCCGTGGTGACGGACTCTTCAGCGTCCTTGCCTGTGGATCCGGCGACTGGACAGTCCACTGATGAGCTGGCCTGCGGGAGGGTCGTGGTCCTTCCCCTGCCGGTCGACATCGCCGAGAGGACTTACGACGAGATCGGTCCGGAGCTGGATCAGGCATTGACTATGGCTCTGGCGATGGGCACGCCGGTGCGCACGTCCCGGCCCTCGCCGGGCCGCGTGGGCGAGGCCTTCGCGTCACTGGCAGCTGCCGGGTACGAGGGAATCGTGGCAGTGCACTTGTCATCGCGGCTCTCGGGCACTGTGGATGCTGCTGAGCTGGCCGCTGGCGAGGCCGAGCTGCCGGTGATCACGGTGGATTCACGGCAGACCGGGTATTCGCTGGGGCATGCGGTCCTCGATGCCGCAGGCTGCGCTGCGGGGGGAGGCTCACTGGAGGAGGTGGCTGCGGCCGCACGCCGCACCGCCGGCCGCGCTGAATCCCTTTTCGTCGTGCCCCATCTGGATCAACTGCGCCGCGGTGGGCGTATCAACGCTGCCGCTAGCCTGATCGGCAACCTCCTCTCCGTCAAACCCCTGTTAGGGATCGACGACGGCGCAGTGAGCGTGCGGGAGCGGCCGCATTCGCTTCAACGGGCCCTGGATCGGCTCCTCGAACGTGCCACGACGGCGATTGGCGGGGAGCAACGCTCCAGAGTCGTGGTGCACAGCTGCGGAAACCGGGCACAGGGCGAGGAATTCGCTCAACGGCTGCAGGAGGGGCTCTCCGTTGACGTGCCCGTCGTGGAGCTGCCTCCGGTGCTGGCTGCACATCTCGGGCTAGGCGCTCTGGGCGTCTGCATCAGCCCTCCTGCGGTCTGATCAGCACAATGCCGCGCGGGGCTCTGTCGGACGCGTCTGAAGGCGGATAGCGGAAGTTCTCCCCAGACACCTGACCGTTGCCGCCGAACCGTCCGTATCGCACAGTGCTGAGCTGAACACGCCTGCCCGCTGAGCGCTCTCCATAGGGTGACCTGCATGGAATGGCAGGATCACGACCTCACGCTCCGCGACGGGCTCAGGGCCCGGCGCATCGGTCTGCGCAGCGGCGTGGCCCGGCTCGGTATCCCTCTTTCAGCCGTGTTGGTCCTTGCGGTGCTGCTACTGAGCTGGCTGGGCGTCTCGTGGATCACCCGGGTCGCAGCGGAGCCTGCAGATATCCCTCAGGGCCCGGATCTCGCACAGGGCGAGGGCGGTGATGACGGGGAGGACTCTCCCGCAGAAGCCGCCGGGGAGGCCTCAGAGGGTGCAGGCGGCGCAGCCGAAGCTGGGGCGCCAGGGGAAGCCGGCTCGGCGGGTACCGGTGCTCCACAGGCTGCTGGGGGAGCAGCCGAGACTCAGAGCAC
>DXGD01000063.1 GCA_019114115.1 Candidatus Nesterenkonia stercoripullorum | reverse complement strand
CTCGGGGTAGGTCACGGGAACGCGTTTGCGGTCCAGTTTCGCGGCTTTCACGATGGACGAGGTGTGGAGCTGGGAGACCTGATGGGTCACGTAGACTTCCATGTCCTGCCAGGAGAAGTGCTCTTTGGCCTCGTCCCAGGCGTTCATCACCAGCTCCAGGCCTCCGTCGAGGAGCCCGCGCGCATCGGTGAACATGCCTTCATGGTCTCCCACGCAGAGGCCGTGATGCTGAGTGGCTGCCCGGGTGACCCCGCCGACGATGCGATGACCCTCAGGGTGCGCATCAGCCGGGCCGACCACGGCGGCGGCTGCTCCGCATCCGAGGGTCAGCGAGGCGAATTCCATCATGAAGTCATCGCGTGTGACGACATTCTCCACGGAGCTGATGCGCTCGATCGTGGCGTCCTGGACCTTGCGCGGGTCCTCCCCATTGACGATCAGCACGTATTTGGCCTGACCTGCATCGATCATCGAGCTGGCCAGCGTCATGGCGTTAACGAAGCCCAGACAGGCGTTCGTGATATCGAAGTTCATGGCCGAACTGGGAAGTCCCAGATCGTGGTGGACTCCGACGGCCACTGACGGTTCGAGATGCTCACGGGTGACGGAGGTGTTGATCATCACGGAGATCTCGGAGAGGTCGATGCCGGCTGACTGGATGGCACGCCGGCCTGCCTCGACGGTGCCGGCCCGATTGTCGCCCGGGCCTTCCCAGTTGCGCCGGGCCTTGACCCCGGCGACGCGCTGGAGGAGGCCGGTGGGCAGTTTCAGGCGCTTGAGCGGGTCCGCCAGGCGCTTGTCGAGTTCGGCGGACGTCAGCACCACAGGGGCTTGTACCTCCGCGACGGAGAGCAGCGAGGCGTTCTTGTGGTGAAAAGTAGCGTTTCCTGGCACCGCTTCATTATCCAAGATGAAACGGGCCCCGGCCAATCCTGCGACCGGATCATTGCGCTGACGCGGATTGCTGCCCCCTACGAACTGCTCAGCGCGCGCCCTTGGGACACGCCGCGAGCGTGCATGCCGGGGAGCCTCCCGGCGCAGGCGAGAGGTGCATGCTGTGCCGCAGGGGCAGGCGATACGATGGGTGGCATGACCCCCAGCCATTCGCGCCACGATCGCAGTTCGTCCGTCTCCCTGCAGGAAGCCGTCGATCGGGGTGGATTTTACCCCCCGCTGGTGCGGCACACTTTGATGGACGCCCTCGACGGCCGTGAGGCTACCCACCAGATCGTCCATGTGGACACGCATTTCGACATGGAGGAAGTCCACCGGCATATCACCGTGCTTGCCCTGGCCGACGACGTCGTCGTCGTCGCGCATCTGGACGACCACACGCTAGAGGCCGACGAGGCCGCGGCGCTGGGCCACAGTCCGGGTGAGAGTCCGGTGGAGTCCGACACAGTCGCGCGGATCTCCACGGAAGTGGTGCCGGTGAGTCGTATCCGTTCGCTCATCCTCTCCGAAGTGCACCGCCAGCCCGAGCAGTTCACGCCATCGCGGGGGCTGGCGGAGGTCTCGCTGACCATGAACTGGACCGGGGGCGCCAGATTTGAGACGTTCCCCACAGATTGCGGCAACCCGGAGTGCATGGTCGATCATGGCGACAATGGGGCATTCGTCCCTGAGGACATCACGCTGCGCATCGCGGCGACTGCCGAAGGCGACACCGCCGTCGATGAAGCCCGCGGCTTCGTCCGGGCGCTGCGCAGAGCCTGCGTGACCCACGCCCGGTAAGAAACGTCTTATGGCTCACACCGACCACCGCGCGCCGCTGCCTCCGGCACCCGCGCACGACGGGCTTCACCTGCGGAACCTGCTGCCCTCTGTGCTCGCAGCGCTGTCTGTGACCGGCCCTCGACCGATCGTCGCAGACTCGTTCTCGTTCGCGTCGGCGCAGGCGCAGCCGGGCGACGGCGAGCCGGGGAGCCGGATCGGCGGTGAGCAGCTGCTGGCTGATGGCGGCTTCACCAATCTGCTCGGCGTCCCGGAGGCCTCGATCGCCGTCGTGCTGATGGTGGACGGACTCGGTGACGCCCAGCTGGCACGCTATTCCGGGCACGCCCGGTTCCTTGCCGCCGCACGACGCTCCATGAGCTCTTCGGCAGTCCTGGACACCGGGATGCCGACGACGACGGCGGCCTCCCTGGCTTCCCTTGGCACGGGCCTGAGCCCAGGCCAGCATGGTCTGGTCGGATACGACGTCCTGGACCCCGAGCGGGACCGGGTGGTCAATATGCTGGGCTCCTGGGACCCGGAAGTCGATCCCCGCCAGTGGCAGCCACACCCGAGCCTGCTCACCTGGGCGGCAGACTCCGGAGCTCGGGTACTGACTGCTTCGCGGCCCGCCTTCGAGCATTCCGCGCTGACTCAGGCCGCGTTGGACGGCGGGGAGTTCCGCGGAGCGACGCGGATGGATGCGCGCTTCACGCATGCGATCGCCTGGATCCAGCAGCAGCGAGAAGGTGCCGGGTCACTCAGACGCGGGCCGCGGCCGCCGGTGCTGGTCTACCTCTACGTCGACGAACTGGATAAGACGGGGCACAAATACGGGGTGGCCTCAGAGCAGTGGCTGACCATGCTGGAGACCCTCGACACCCAAGCGGCCCGGCTCTGTGAGGAGCTGCGCAGCAGGTTCGGTCAGCAAGCCAGCGTGCTTCTCACCGCAGACCACGGAATGGTCGACATCGCCCCCGACCAGCGATTCGATATCGCTCACCGCCCCGAGCTGCTGCACGGCGTCCGCCACACCGCTGGGGAACCACGGATGGTGCAGCTGCACATGGAGCACGAGGAGTCGCATCCTGCGCATTCTCAAGCGCTGGAGACGACACGCGCGGCCTGGCAGGAAGAGTTCGGCGACCGCGCCTGGGTGTTGACCAGGCAGGAGGCCGTCGACGCCGGCTGGTTCGGGACGGTCACGCCGGGGGTGAGACGACGCATAGGCGATCTCATCATCGCTGCTCGAGCTCCCATCGCGATCTTCGACACCTCGCGCACGGGCACCAAGCCCCTGGCCATGGTGGGGCAGCACGGATCGTTGACGGACCAGGAGCGTCAGGTCCCGCTGCTGGAGCTCACCGGCGGCGCGCTCGGCGCGGCGCAGGCACTGGCCTGAACGGTGTCACCTGAGTCCGCCGAGGAGGCTGGGCTCAACAAGCGCCGACCTGCTGGGAATCCCAGCCCAGGGCCAGCACGGGGGGTGAGCCCAGAGCCGTCGCAGGGTCAGCCCGGGGCCGTGCGAGAGATAAGCCTCGCTGGGATAGTCAGTCGTCCTTGGAGCCGAAGAGGATGTCGTCCCATTTCGGCATCGAGGGTCGACGTCCCTGGCCGCGCTTGCGAGGCGGCTCCTCAGCGCTGCTGCCGGAGGGGTCATTGCCCTGCCCACGGGTGCCACGGCGCGATGACTGTTCGCGGTCCTGCCTCTCGTCAGCATCCGGGGAGTGTCTGTCGTCATCGTCTGGCTCAGCTCCATGAGCAGCAGCGGTGTAGGCAGCGCCGTCGTGGGAGCCCGTGCCGCGGGAATCGACGGCACT
>DXGD01000062.1 GCA_019114115.1 Candidatus Nesterenkonia stercoripullorum | reverse complement strand
GGCCTATTTCGCCGACGGGTACACCGGCTGGGCGCAGTAACACTGACCAGCCGTGGGACCGCCCTCATCAGCCCATCAACCAGGCCACGAGCATGACAACCGGCAGCGACAGGACAGAGGTCGCGAAGGTGACGTCCTTGGCCGTCGTCGTAGGCATGCCGTGGTGCGACGCGAAGATGAAGACATTCTGCGCAGTGGGCAGAGCGGCCATCGCGACCACTCCTACCAGCTCAGCTCCCTGCAGCCCCAGAATCGGCCCCCCGAGGGCCCATGCCGCACCCGGCATCACGAGCAGTTTGCAGAGCACACTGACGACGTCGTCCGCGAGCGCAGTGCGCACGGCGAAGGGCCGTTGCTGGGCCAAGGCGATGCCGAAGGCGATCAGCATGAGCGGAATACCCGCTCTCCCGATCATCGTCACCGGCTCCCACAGCGGCTCCGGAGGATCACCCGGCACCAGCGAGACGATCGCACCTGCCAGCACCCCGAGCGTTACCGGATTCAGGACGGACCGAATGATCATGCCGACCCGTCCTCGAGCGGCGCCGCGACCGAATTCAAGCTGCCGGATGAGTCCAAACACAGTGATGTACAGCGGAGCCAGGACCAGCAGCTGCGCCAGGAGGACAGCGACTACCGGGGCTGAACTGCCCACCATGTACACGGCGATGGGCACGCCCATGTTCCCCGCATTGGCATAGGAGCCCGACATCGCGCCTACCGCGATCTGGCCAACCGGCCGTTTGGCCAGCACGCCATACAGTGCGAAAACCGCTGCAGACAGCAGAGCGGCCCCTAAGGCAAGGGGCGCGTAGACCCCCGCCACCTCACGGACATCTGTCTCGGCAACGATTGTCACCATCAGCAGTGGATTCGCGATGTAGTACACCAGCGGCGTGATCCCCATCCGCATGACCTTCGCCGTGTCCGGTGCGGTCCACGAGACAGTGACGCCGATCAGCACCGGGACCGCGATCACGCTGAAGCCGATGAACAGACCGTCCATTCGCTCACCTCCGCCCTTCCTCTGCTGTCAGGGGTCTTTCTTGTATGACATATACACTACTTGTACTATAACTTCATGACCTACACACCAGATTCCATCAGGCACATCGCCCTGTCCACACTCCGCCTCCCTCTCTCGACCCCCATATCGGACGCCAAAGTCTTCACCGGAAGGCAACGCCCCATGACGGAGGTGGCGTTCCTGGTCGCGGAGATCACCACCGAGCAGGGCTTCGAAGGGCTCGGGTTCTCCTACTCGAAGCGTGCAGGCGGACCGGCACAGTATGCACACGACAAGGAGGTCGCAGATCAGGCCATCGGTGAGGACCCCCACGATATCGCCAAGCTGTATGACAAGCTGCTGTGGGCCGGCGCCTCTGTAGGACGCTCAGGGGTAGCCACTCAAGCCCTCGCGGCCATCGACATCGCCCTTTACGACCTCAAGGCCAAGCGAGCTGGTCTGCCGCTGGCCAAGCTTCTGGGGGCGCACCGGGACTCCGTGCGCACGTACAACACCTCGGGCGGCTTCCTCCAGGCCTCCATCGATGAGGTGAAGGAGAAGGCAAGCCTTTCCCTGGACGCCGGCATCGGCGGCATCAAGATGAAGGTCGGCCTCCCGGATCAGCACGAGGATCTGCGCCGCGTACGGGCTGTACGGGAGCACCTCGGCACGGATGTACCCCTCATGGTGGACGCCAACCAGCAGTGGAACCGCGCTACCGCGCTTCGCATGGGACACCGGCTGGAAGAGTTCGATCTCGTGTGGATCGAGGAGCCGCTGGATGCCTACGACGCCGTCGGACATGCCGATCTCACGCGTCGCCTAGCCACGCCGATCGCAACCGGCGAGATGCTCTCCTCGGTCGCTGAGCACGAGAACCTGATCCGCGAGAAGGCCTGCGACATCATTCAGCCCGATGCTCCGCGCGTCGGCGGAATCACTCAGTTTCTCCGGCTGGCTACCCTGGCGCAGACCGCCGGCCTGGATCTCGCCCCGCATTTCGCGATGGAGATCCACCTCCACCTTGCCGCGACATACCCCTATGAGCCATGGGTCGAGCACTTCGACTGGCTGGACCCCCTGTTCAACGAACGCCTTGAGACCGCTGAGGGCCGCATGCTCGTTCCTGAGCGCCCAGGGCTAGGGGTGTCCCTCAGCGAGCAGGCTCGCCGGTGGACCCTCGAAACAGCGGAGTTCGGCGTCTCCTGAGAAACTCCGGAGGAAAGGCGGTCAGAGGGTGAGAATATAGACAGATGGGCATGAACCGCACTGCAGCGCTGGCTGAGGACCTCCGCCGGTTGATCGTCGAGGGCACGATCGCCGTCGGCGAGAAGCTCCCCAGCGAGTCACAACTGATCGCAGAGCACGGAGTCTCCCGCACCGTAGTGCGTGAGGCGCTGGGGAGACTTCAGGCAGCGGGCCTCATCTACTCCCGGAGAGGATCGGGCAGCTATGCCCTGGCCGCACCACCCTCGGCCGCAGCACCGGATGTCTCGCCGGGAGACAGGCGAGGACTGCTGGAGTTCCGGGTTGCGGTGGAATCCGAGGCCTCGGCACTCGCCGCGGTCCGGGGCGAAGAGGAGACCCTTAACCAGCTCCGGCAGACGCTCCATGCCTTCGAGGCGGCGCGGGAGAACCCGGCAGCTGCCCTGGAGCACGACTACACCTTCCACCGTGGCATCGCCGAGGCTTCCGGCAACCAGTACATCCTTGATGCCATCACGCGGCTAGGCCCGGCTATGATTTCGATGCCGCGATACAGACTCGCCTCCGG
>DXGD01000061.1 GCA_019114115.1 Candidatus Nesterenkonia stercoripullorum | reverse complement strand
GAACTCCCCGAGAGGGTTGAACCTCTCCCCCGGGGTCCCGATGGCGTCGGTGACCCCCTCGCCCCAGTTGTAGTAATGCTGCGTCTGGTTGACGGGCAGGATCCCGGCCGCAGCCATGCGCCGGATCTGGTCAGGCGTGGGGAGGCCGCAGTGCTCGATGCGGTGCCTGGCGTCCGATCTGGGCGCAGCAGATTGCACCGACTCGATCGTGCTGATCACCATCTCGATGGCGTCCGGTGACTGAGCATGCGTCGCTGTCTGTAGCCCAGCACGATGTGCCCGTTCCACAAGAGCGCAGTAGTCAGCGGGGTCGTGGTACATCATGCCGGTCCGGCAGGGATCCCCTGCATACCCGTCGGGGAAATATGCGGTCCAGCCTCCCAAGGTCCCATCGGCATAGAACTTGAAGCCGTTGAAGGAGAGCATGCTGTTGCCGAATGCGCCCCTCATGCCGATCTCCATGCCCTCCTCCAGCAGGCTGGAGAGCAGATACATGGAGTACCTCAGCTGCAGGCGACCACGTTCGGCCAGGTGCAGGTACATATCGAATTCACGGCGGGTGACCTGTGCGTCGCCCACGGCTGTGACACCGGCCGCCGCGAAGGATGCCTGTGCCATCTCGAGCTGTTCGATGTGGTCCTCTAGCGACTCCCCCAAGTGCAGGTTCGGCCCATGGTTTCCCACCTTCACGCCTTCGACTCCGGTCAGGATGTTGCAGGCCGCGTCGGAGAGCTCACCGGTCAGGTCACCTTCAGCGTCCCGGAAGTACTCGCCGCCAGGGGGGTTCGGGGTATCGCGGGTGACCCCGTACTTCTGCAAGGTGTAGGTGTTGACCACACCGCCGTGACCGGAGGCGTTCATCAGGTAAACTTCGCGGTCCGATGCCACCTGGTCTAGTTCCTGGCGAGTGGGATGGCGCGCCTCGCGAAGGTTGCGATGCTCATACCCGTAGCCGCGGATCGGCTTATCACCTGGGCTCGATTGCCCCCGTTCGCGCAGCAGCGCGATGATCCCGGGGATGCTGTCCGCCTGAGACGGGCCGCAATCCACCCAGGTCTTCATCTGCCCGTGCATGAGCGGATGCGCATGCGGGTCGACGAAGCCCGGGACGACTGTGCTATCGCCCAGGTCGACGAGGCGGGGCGCGGAAAGCCCGTGATCGGCTGCGGTGCTGGTGCAGAACTCCTGGCTGCCCACTGCGATGATCCGATCTCCGGCGATCAGCATCGCCGTCGGCGGTTGAGCGTGTTCACCGTCGAGGGTATGGATTCGGGCCGCTGTGACGACTCGAGGAGCGAAGTCCTCAGGGGCTGTGTCAAAGGTCGTCATTTTACGCATGAGTGTCCTTCTTCCGTCCCGGCTGCGCCGGGGACGTCGGGTCGTCATCGACATCGAAAGCTGAATCCCGTATCTGTGGAGCCAGCACCAGGCACATCATGCTCATCACAGCCATCGCCACGTACAGCCCCACGACGCTCCAGACTGTTCCAGTCCAGTTGAAGAGCGCGGTAGCGGTCACCGGCGCGAGTCCAGCGAAGATGGCATTGCCGACGTTGTAGGAGACGGACAGGCTGGTCTGACGTGCCTCAACGTCGAACATCTGGGACAGAATCGATGCGATCGGGGCCCAGGTGCCGTTCATGAGGATGCGGAAGAGGGCGAAGACGACGAACATCATCACCACGTTGTCGGGGTGCATGGACAAGAACAGCGGAGCGACCAACAGGGATGTCAGCACAAGTGCGGCGAACATCGTACGCTTCCGGCCGATGCGGTCCGCGAGCATACCGATGAAAAGGGTAGAGAGGAGCTCGGCCAGTGCGGCGACCGTGAGGATGTTCAAGACGAGATTCTCATCGAGATTCACCCCGAATGCTGGCTCAGTCCCGTAGGACGTCGCGAACGTCGTCACGATGTAGTACCCGCCGGTGGACACAGGGACCAGTCCCATGCCGAGCAGAATGGCTTTCCAATTGCGTTTGAGCGCGCTCTTCAGCGGCATCTCAGCTGGGCCGCTGTCGGCAGCCGAGGCTGCGACGTCCTGCTCGAAGACTGCGGTCTCTTCGACGCGGTAGCGTATCCAGAAACCGACACCGATCAGGACGATCGAAAGCAGGAACGGAATCCGCCACCCTCCATCGAGCAGGAAATCTGTCCCGTTCATCGTGAGCAGGGCGAAGATCCCAGAGGCCATCAGAGCGCCCATCGGGTTGCCCATCTGGGGGAATGCTCCATAGAAACCTTTGAGCTTCTCCGGGGCGTTCTCTGTGGACATCAGGACGGCCCCGCCCCACTCGCCTCCGACGGCAAGGCCCTGAGCGGCACGGACGATGACGAGAAGCACAGGCGCCAGCACACCGGCTGTTTCGTAGGTGGGCAGCAGTCCCACTGCCACAGTTGCGGTCCCCATCAGGACAAGCGTCCAGACCAGGGAGCGCCGCCGACCGTATTTGTCACCGACATGCCCAAAAATGATCGCGCCGAGCGGGCGGAAGAAGAAGCCTACAGCGTATGTGGCGAAAGAGAACAGGACCCCCAGAATAGGGTCGCTGCCCGGGAAGAACAACGGGCCGAAGACCAGCGCTGCTGCGGTGGCAAAGATATAGAAGTCGTAGAACTCGATAGATGTGCCGACGAAAGAAGCAGAACCTGCCCGCAGCGCGCGCCGGTGACTGAACTTCTGTCTCGAGGGGCTCGACGGTGCAACGTCGCTCATATCCCTCATCCCTTCTGCAGTAGACCTCATCGAACGCCTCGCTCTGACACGAAGTCTCGAAGCTGCCGACGAGTTTACAGTGATCCAGGCCACTCGATGGAGCTATTCTGCGGTCCCATGACACCTCAGCCAATGATTTGGATCGCTGGATCCTCTAAAGGTTGGCATATCACTCGTTCTGCTGCTCAATGCTACTGTTACGTTCAACATCCGTTCGTTTCCCGCGCACAGGAGCCGGCATGCACTCCGACACCCTTGACGAAGACATCGTGGAAGCCCTGCGGGAGCAGCCGAGGGCGAGCGTCATCACGCTGGCGAAGGAGCTGCACGCTCCTCGCGCAGTGGTCGCCCAACGGCTGAACCACCTCTTCTCCGAGGAACTGGTGCGCGTCGTCGCCACCGTGCATCCGAAATTCTTGAGCCTCGACGTTATCGCCCACGTCTCGATATCCACGTGTGGACCTGCTGAGGAGCTGGCTGATTGGATAGCGGACTGGAACACGTGCGTCCTGGCCTCTACTACCGCAGGGGGCTGCAGCGTCGTCGCTGAGCTGCGCATGAACACCTACGCGCAGCTCCAGCGCACACTCGACAGCCTGCGCAACCATGAGGCCGTACTCCAACTCAGCACGGCGGTCTATGTGGAACTCGTCAAAGCCCACGTCGAGCATGAGGAATTCACGCACATCGGTATTGACTCCACTGATCGCCGCATCATTGCGGCGCTGGAGGAGAACGGCAGAATCGGCTGGAAGGCACTGGCCGAACTGACCGGAAAGTCTCCCTCCGCCGTGCGAAGCCGTGTTCACCGCATTCTCGAGTCCAGGATCGCCCGCATCATCGTGGTGGAATCCCGAGGTGGCGGGAGCACGCCGGCTTCCGTCGGTGTGGGGCTGACGCTCAGCGGCGACTCAGCTGAAGTGACCTCACGTCTGGGTGATATTGACGGGGTCGAGTTCGCGGTGACATGTATCGGTCAGTTCGACGCGATTCTCACCGTCCGCGGTGCACATCCCGCCGCCATTGACCGCTGCTTGGACCGGATTCGAGCCGAGCCCGGGGTACGCTCATTCGTGACCTGGTTCCACCTGCGTTCGGTGAAGGTCGACTACGTCCGTGGGCCATTGGCCGCATCCGCGTAGCGCTTTCACCGCCTGGGTCGAGCAGGGCAAGCCCGCACCCGATGACCACAGAGAAC
>DXGD01000060.1 GCA_019114115.1 Candidatus Nesterenkonia stercoripullorum | reverse complement strand
CATGGAAGATCGTGCTATTTCTTCCTGTGCGCGCAGCATCTCAGAAATGATTTCGGCGGCGATCTCCTCTTTGGCGCCAGGAAAGTGATGGTAGATGCCACCTTGAGTTACGCCTTCTTGTTCGAGGAGATCGTGTATACGAACCGCAGAATACGGCGTCTGTGCGAACACGACGGCACAGCCCTCCAGGATCGCCTGACGCGTCCGGAGCGAACGCTCCTTCTGCGTCTCTCGTTTTGTGGTCCTGCCCCTAGAAGATGGTGGAGTCTGTGACTGGCCGACCAATGCCGGACCTCCTTCACGGTCAACGTCAGTGCCCTCTATAGACTAGTCCATGCACCTCAGCGGCACATGGGGAACTGTGGCAGGGGTACGGATCTGTATGGCGGGACATGCGCTGTCGCCCCGTTAGCTTCCAGGTGCACCGGTCATGCGGCAAGATGACTGGTGTTGCCCGGTCAGCAACACGAGGTGGAGGGGCAGCGGTTCTGGTAAGCGGTCGCACGAGACCGCAGCAGCAGCGACGGTGTAGTTGAAGATGCGGGTGTCTCTACGGCCGTGGGATCTCAATGCTTCCGCAAAGCTGGCGGGATGTGACCATTGGCATTGACCAGCGAGCCCTCGTCCCACTTCCTAACGTTTAGGCATCTTGAAGAGGTCGCCCTGTTGAAGAGGTCGCCCTGCTTCAGGGCCATAAAGGGAACCCACGAGGTCGCTAGTCGCCTTCAATGCTCGTCATCGAGGATTTTGCCCTCGCTCTCGCCGAGGCAATCCGTGAGGGCTGGACGGGAACTCACCTGATCTCAGTCTGACTGCTCCGACCGCCAACGCACCCCAGGTCGATGAATGCCGCCCTCGACCACGAGCGCTGTCTAAAGAAAACTGCCAAGGTACGCACGCTCTACCTGCGCGCGCTAGCAGACCAGCAACGCTGGCACTGCGCCGAGAGGCCATCTTCACCACGGGCGGAGCGAACGCGAGCCGCGGCAAACATCTTGGCTCCTGCAAGCAGGTGCTGCTAATTTCGGCAAGTAGGTCACAGGCACACCCGATCGAGACTTTCGTGCGGGCTGCACTGACAATAGACAACAGATTTGAACTGTGCTCCACCGCTCGCATGATCAACCGGCTCACGATCCCGCACTGCCCAAGAACCGGCGCAGATACTCTCCCGGGGCTCCGCTGAGGGCCGCCTTCGTATTCCGGCTCTCGGCGTCCACCAGGACCTCCGGCGCTTCGGCCTCCAGGCCTTCGAGGGACGCATTCACCACCTGTCCGGGGGCGATCTTCGTGCCGTCGTACCCCGCGGCGAAGTCCGTATCCACCGCACCGAAGTGCAGACCCTGCACAAGCACTCCCGCCGACTCCAGCCCCATGCGTAAGCCGTTGGTCAGACTCCATGCTGCCGCTTTGGTGGCGGCGTAGGCGCCGTTCTGCGGAGGTGAGAACCACGCGATGGCGGAGAGAACACTGACCATGGCACCGCCAGAAGCGGCGAGCGCGGGAGCGAACACCCGAGTCATCTCCCACGGCCCGAAGACGTTCGTGCGGAACATCGCATGGGCGTCGTCGAGGGGTCCGGTGAGCAGAGAACCGAATGAGACCGCGCCTGCATTGTTGACGAGCACGGTGACGTCCTCGTGCCTCAGGCCTTTGCAGCGTATATCAGCGGCCCCGCGAAGACTGACGTCGGACATAGTGGACAAGGTCGATCACCTCACCGGAGGGCGCAGCACCTGGGGCGCGTGACGTCTCGACAAAGCCGGCTGTGCTGAGGATGTGCTGCGAGGCGATGTTCTCGACTGCGGTGCGCGCGGTCAGCTCCCGCAATCCGCTGCGGTGCGCGAACTGTCCACCCAGGTCGAGGGCCGCGGCCGCAACGCCGGCACCCCGCTGGTCCGGGTGTATCCAGAAACCGATCTCACCCGTATCAACCGTGACGTCGAAGATCACCAGACTCCCTGCAAACTGCCCAGCAGAGGGCTCGGCGATGGCCAGTACTGCCAAATCGCCACGCTGCAGTCCTTCGCGTGCTTCACCACGGATCATGGCCGCCGTCGACGTCGGCGTGTACGACGGTGCCGGCAGGTGCGCATATCTGCGGACCAAGGGGTCCTCGGTGCCTCGAGCAAAAGCCGTGGCGTCGTCGCCATCGAGCGGGCGCAGAACGGCGCGCTCGTTGCGCAGAGGGAGGAGGGTGGCGTCGAGCATGCTTTAAGCTAACACAGTTCGAATAAAGCGAGCCAGAGTGGTGGAACGAGGCTTCTGGCCTACCGCGCGAGAGAAGACGCCGGCCAACTCTCCAGCGCCCGGTCGAGCGCGGAAGTAGTGGCCTCCCAGGAGGACTCAGCCAGTGGTTCTCGATAGTCCAGAGAACCTGAGTGTCCTAGCGCGAGCAATCCGTTGATCGTCGCGGCGACCAATCGCACGGCATGGACGACGTCGTCGTCGCGCAGCCCGTAGCCCTGGAGCACCGCGGTCATGAGTCCGGAGACTCGGGCCGCTTCATCTGAGCCGATGGTCAGGGAGTCAGCCGGCCGCTGCAATGCCTCCCACAGTCCGGGATGCTGCGTGGCCAGGTCCCGGTGGGCCTGGATCAGGCCGGCAAGCGCCGCTCGACGCGAGGTACCCACTGTGGCATGGGCAATCAGCTGGGCGAGGTGCTTCAGAGCCCTCCGATGAAGTCGACTCAGCAGGTCAGCCTTTCCCGGTACGTGCGCATACAGGCTGGGCGGCCGAACGTTCAGCGCGCGGGCAATCTCTGAGAGTGAGACAGCGTCGTAGCCGCTCCGATCAGCGATGCTGACGGCGATCGTCTCGATCATCTCGGAAGTCACTCCGGGTCTAGCCATGGTGAGCCCCCAATGCCTGCTCCTCAACGGACCGCCAGGAACCTATGGGCCTCAACGCTTTCGGCGCATATTCGACGTATCGTTCGCCGATGAGGCGATGCGTCTCGGCGTCGGGGTGCAGTCCGTCTGGGAGGGGGAGCCTGGCGGCGTCCTCGGAACCGTACAGCAACGTGCCGTCGAGGTAATGGAGATGAGGATCCGAGGCGGACCTGCGCTCGATGATCTCCTGCAATGCCTCTCGAATCATCGTGAGGGTCAGGCGCCCCTGGGCGGCCTCGTCCTGGCTTCCGGTAGCGATGAAGCGGAGTGCTCCGGCGTTCATCGAGGCTTCTTGGTCTATGGCCAAGGGTCCGGGAGTGCTCTC
>DXGD01000059.1 GCA_019114115.1 Candidatus Nesterenkonia stercoripullorum | reverse complement strand
CCCAGCTACGCCACACCTCTGGACGGGCCGGAACCCAGCGGGATCGCCGCGCTCGCTGCCGCTGTGCAGGTAGCCGAAGCGTTGCAGCTTTCCGGCGAACTCGTCGTCAATGGTCAGCAGCCCCCTGAGCCGCACGAGCTGCTGCACCACCTGGACCTGCTGGCCCCCGAAGCGCCCGGAGCTGTGGGGGCGAGCCTGCGGGTCGCACGTCAGGTGGCGGCCAGCTCTCCGGCCTTCCGAGTGGCCGGTGCGACCTCCGGCGCGCTGGCTGAGGTCCGCCGCGCGGCCGCCGTATATGCGGTCCCGGTGGAGCCGGTCGAGGCCTCGGCAGTGCGGGAGGAGGCGCCCGAGCCAGGTCATGAGCTGCAGCTCAGCGTGTGCCTCTCCGGCCCGCAGCAGAGGCTGTGCAAGCCACCGGTGGCCTCCCTGGAGGAGGCGCTGACGGGTATCTAGCTCAGCACAGCGATCATGATGGCGATGTAGTGGCACACGAAGCCGATCAGCGTGCACGTGTGGAAGAGCTCATGAAATCCGAACCAGTGCACGGAGATATTCGGGCGTTTGATCCCGTAGAAGACCGCACCGACGATATAGGCCAGTCCGCCGGTGCAGATCAGCACGGCGGCCGCGGTATTGGCGGCGAAGAAGTCGCCCATGAAGAGGACCGCGGCCAGGCCGAGGATGCAGTACAGCGGGGTGTAGAGCCAGCGTGGGGCGTGTGTCCAGAGCACTCTGAAGGCGACGCCGCCGATCGCTCCTGCCCAGACGCTCACCAGCAGGATGGTGTCCTGGGGTGCCGGCAGCATCGCGACAGTCAGTGGTGTGTAGGTGCCCGCGATGATGAGCATGATGTTGGTGTGGTCCAGCCGCTTCAGCAGGAGCGCCGTAGATGGCGACCAGCGGCCGAGGTGGTATGTCGCAGACACGGCGAACAGGAGCAGGCCGGTGATGGAGTAGACCACGGACGCCGTCGTGAGTTCTCCGGGAGGCGCGAGCGTGATCAGGACGATGCCCGCGGCCAAGGCCAGCGGCACCATCCCGGCATGGAGCCAGCCGCGGAGCTTGGGCTTCAGCGGGACCTGCGGATCCAGCAAGGTGTCGACTGGGCCAGCTTCCGTCCGCTGGTCGACTGGACCCTGAGGTGACATACCGCCAGTGTAACGCCCCCTAGTGACTGTGGAGTAATAAAAAGATGACGGGCGTATTGCCTATGGTCTTGTACCGTTGTGACCACGAGCGTGAGAAATGTCCCCGGGCGAGTCAGGAGGAGGCCAGGTGGGTCTGCGTAACATCGCCTACAGCCTGTACGAGAAGCGGCTGAGCGCAGCGCTGCCCAAGGACCGGATCCCGCAGCATATCGGGGTGGTGGTCGACGGCAACCGGCGCTGGGCCAAGCTGGCGGGGACTCCCACGGCTGACGGGCACCTCGCCGGGGCGCAGAAGATCGTCGAGTTCATCGATTGGTGCGCTGAGCTGGGCATCCCGACGGTCACGCTCTACATGCTCTCCACGGACAACATGAACCGCTCCGCCGAGGAACTCGATCAGCTGATGGATATCATCGGCGACACCCTCGACCGGCTTGCCTGCTCCCGGCCGGGCGGCCGGCCGGTGCGCGTTCACCCGGTGGGACAGCCTGAGCTGCTTCCAGAAAGCCTCGCCGCGCGCCTGCGCAGTCTCAGCGACGATCCCGAATCGGTCGCGGACGACGACGTCGCCTTCGCACCGGACGCTGAGGACGAGACCCTCACCACGAAGACCGGCAGCATCCGCCGCATCACCTCCAAGATGGTGACCAGGTCGGCGGCAGAGGCACCGGCTGTGCATGTCAACGTCGCCGTCGGGTACGGAGGCCGCCAGGAGATCGTCGACGCGGTCAAAGATCTGCTCAACGAGGCTGCTGAGCAGGGACGCTCACTCAGCGACGTCAGCGGTGAGCTCACCCCGGGGTCTATCTCCCGCTGGCTCTACACCCGTGGTCAGCCCGACCCGGACCTGATTATCCGCACTTCGGGGGAGCAGCGCCTCTCGGGTTTCCTGATGTGGCAGTCGGCCTATTCGGAGTTCTACTTCTGTGAGGCGCTGTGGCCCGACTTCCGGCGAGTGGACTTCATCCGGGCCCTGCGCGACTACGCACAGCGTCAGCGTCGCTACGGGGGCTGATCCTGCGGAGGTGCCCGATCCTGCTTCGCCGTCGTGCCCGTGGACCTATCGGTCGCCGCTGGGCGCTTCAGTGCAGGTGAGCTGCGTGGGAGGTGAGCGGCATCACGTGTCACGATCTGCGCTTGGCCTCCGGAGCGGCTACGGTAAGTACCAGGCAGTCCATCTATTGTGAGGCCGGTAGAGGGTCTCATGTCTGGAGGCACCGTTGACCGTATTCGATCCCGCTCCACAGAGCTCGCAGGAACACTCGAAGGACGGGCTGGACGGCCATAGCGCCGCTGGCACGAGCGCAGAAGCAGCGGGGCAGGTGAAGACCTACGTTCTGGACACCTCCGTGCTGCTCTCCGACCCCAAGGCGATGCTGCATTTCGCCGAGCATGAGGTGATCATCCCCGTCACGGTCGTCAGCGAGCTCGAGCACAAGAGGCACGATCCTGAGCTCGGCTACTACGCCCGGCAGTGCCTGCGGCTGCTGGATGATCTCCGCGTGACCCACGGCATGCTGGACCGGCCCATCCCGCTCAATGACGAGGGTGGGCTCTTAGTGGTCGAGCTCAACAACACCGCGCAGGAGGTGCTGCCCCTGAGCTTCCGCGGCGGCGACAACGATTCCCGCATCCTCGCGGTCGCCAAGAGCTTCGCAGATCAAGGAAGATCCGTCACCGTGGTCTCCAAGGACCTGCCGATGCGGGTGAAGGCCTCAGCGATGGGCATCGACGCCGACGAGTACCGCAATGAGTGGGTCGCCGACACCGGGTGGGACGGCATGCGGGAGATCGCCGCCTCGGAAGCTGAGGTGGGCGAACTCTTCCAGAACGGGCACGTGGAGATCGACGCCGCCTCCGAGCTGCCGGCCAACACGGGTCTGGTGATCTCCTCGGCTCATGGTTCCGCGCTGGGCCGTGTCCGCGTCGATGCAGCGGATCGCCGTGAGGTGCGGCTGGTTCGCGGGGACAAGGAGGTGTTCGGCTTGCACGGCCGGTCTGCCGAGCAG
>DXGD01000058.1 GCA_019114115.1 Candidatus Nesterenkonia stercoripullorum | reverse complement strand
TTGCCGGCCGCGAGTTCCGCCCCGGCCGCCATGATAGGGCTCGACGACGTCGGCGCCCTCACCCCGGGCGCGCGGGCCGACGCGGTGCTGCTGGATGATTCCTGGGCGGTCGGACGTGTGCTCCACCGCGGACACTGGCTCCCTGCCGAGAGCCGAGGAGGCACCGGCCGAGAGCCCTGGGATTCGCGCAGCCCAGCTGGCAAGCTGGCACCATGAGTGAGCACCGGCCTGTGGACGACCACCGGACTGCGAGTCAGCACCGGACGTGGAACGACCTGCTCCGAGACCAGATCGAATGGCACTGGGACCATCAGTTGCGCGGACGGTTGAGCGGGCTGACAGATGAAGAATACTTCTGGGAGCCGGTGCCGGATTGCTGGAGCGTGCGTCCGCGCGGAACGGGGACGGCGCAGGTGCAAGCCGGATCGGGCGCGATGACGATCGATTTCGGCTTTCCGGAGCCGGTGCCGCCGCCCTTCACCACGATCGCCTGGCGGCTGGGCCACGTCATCGTGGGGGTGCTTGCCATGCGCAATGCCTCCCACTTCGGCGGCCCGGCCGTGGACTACGAGACGTTCAACTACGCTGCCTCCGCGGACCAGGCGCTCATCCAGCTCGACCACGAGTACGCCGCCTGGCTCCGAGGGGTGAAATCGCTGGGGGAGAAGGGGCTGGAGAACCTTTGCGGTGAGGCCGAGGGGCCATTCGCCGAGGAGTCGATGGCACGGCTGGTGCTGCATATCCATCGCGAGCTGATCCACCACCTCTCGGAGATCTCCCTGCTGCGGGACCTGTACGTCCATACGAGGTAGGGCTGCCGATTCGGCGTGGAGGCCTAGGACGCCTCCTCAGTCTCTTCCTCATCATGCGTCCCACGGGTGATGTGCACGGACTCCACCCGGTGGCCATCCATCGTCACGACTTCGAGCCGGTGGCGGTCCAGGGTGACGACATCTCCGGCCTGCGGCACCCGGTCGAGTTCGTCCTGGAGGAACCCGCCGATCGTCTCGTACGCGCCATCGGGGATCTCCACGCCAGTGCCCTCAGCGACATCCTCCAGCGTCAGGCCCCCGTCGACGACGGCGTCGTCCGGCTGCCCGCCCTCATGCTCAGCGGCGTCGTCCGGATCGCTGGGGGCGTCGTACTCGTCCTCGATCTCGCCGACCAGCTCCTCCACCAGGTCCTCGAGGGTCACGATGCCATCGGTCCCGCCGTACTCGTCGATGACGACGGCGATGTGGCTTCGATCCCCGCGCATCTGGGCGATCGATCCGAGCACGCCGTTGGTTCCGGGCAGCACCATGATGGGCCGGACCAGGTCCTGGACCGTCCGTGAGCCGTGGTGCGGCTGCGCCAGGAGGATGTCCCGGACGTGGACGAAGCCCTGGATGTCGTCGAAGTTCTCACCCGTCACGGGGTACCGCGAATAGGGGTGCTCGGACAGCTGCGCGACGGCCTCGGTCAGGCTGAGCTCGGCGGAGAGGAACGTCGTCTCGTGCCGGGGACGCATGACTTCGCTGACAGTGCGTTCGTTGGTGCGGAAGACGTCGCGCAGTATCTGCCGTTCGTCGTCGGGCAGACCCTCGTGCGCCACGACCAGGTCACGCAGCTCCTCTTCGGACATCTGCTCGTTCGCCTGCTGCGGGTCCACCCTGAGCAGGCGGAGAATCCCGTTTGTCGACAGCGAGAGCAGCCAGATGACCGGGCGCATGAGCTTGGCGAAGGTATCCAGCGGCGGGCCGACGACCAGGGCGATGCCGGAGGATCTCTGCAGGGCCAGCCGCTTGGGTACGAGCTCGCCCAGCACGAGTGAGCAGAACGCGATGAGCAATGTCATCGCCACCAGCGCCGCGGTCTGGGCCAGCTGCTCGTGAATGCCCAGAGCTGCCAGCGACGGCGCGATATCCGGGGCGATCGTGGAGGCTCCGTATGCGGCGGAGAAGAATCCCGCCACGGTGACGCCGATCTGCACGGCCGCGAGGAACCGGTTCGGGTCTCTGGCGATGCCGGCGACCCGCTCACCTCGTCGGCTGCGTTTCTCCATCCGGTCGATCTGGCCCTCACGGAGCGAGACCAGGGCGATCTCAGTGGCGGCGAAGACTCCGCCGACCAGAATGAATACAAGAACTAAAGCGATATTGATCCATGTCCCCGCATCCATCAGCTGAGCACCTCAGCGCCGGACGGATGCGGGCTGGAACTTCGGTAGCGGTCCATGTCTCTATCAAACGGTGACAGAGGCCTGAGGCGCAAGGGTCTTTCGCTCGCCTACGGCGAACGGGCATATGTCCGTTCCCGTTGAGCTCACGAATCCTGTGAGCTCAAGATCACCTTCGCGCGGCGCATGTGCTCCGCGCGAGTAGACGGGTCCATATCATCGAGCATGCGAGGCATCATGCGTGCACGGTGGTTGGACTCGAAGACCTCACGATGGTCGCTCATGAAAGCCCAGTACAGTCCATCCCAGTCTGCCGCCCAGTCGCCGCGGCCCAGATCTGACATCTTGCGCAGATAATTGCTCCCCGAGACATAAGGCTTGGTGGTGATGGCTGTCCCTGCGGCGAACTGGCTCATCGCATACACGTTCGGCACCATGACCCAGTCGTAGGAGTCGATGAACATCTCCATGAACCATTCGTAGATGGACGTCGGGTGAATGCGCTGCAGGCACATGGCATTGCCCAGGATCATCAGACGTTCGATGTGGTGGGCGTACCCTGTCTCCAGCACTCGCGTGATGACCAGATCCACCGGATCCAATCCTGTGGTGCCGTCCCACCATCCGGAGCTGAGCTCCCGATCATGCCCGAGGCGGTTCGAGGTGCGCATGCGCTGTCCGTAGAGGTGGTAGGTGGCGCGCATGTACTCCCTCCATCCGATGAGCTGGCGTACGAAGCCCTCAAGCGAGGCCAGCGGGGTATGCTGCTCTGCCGCTGCGTTGAGCACGGATCGGAGGACTTCAGCAGGACTGAGCAGTCCGATGTTGAGCCACGCTGTGACCGCGGAATGGTTGATCAGCGCGTGTTCGGACGATATGGCATCTTCGTACGGACCGAAATCGGCTAGCCTGTGCGCGGTGAAGTCGTGCAGTGCCGCGCGCGCTTCATCGGCATCGCTCGGCCAGGCGAAGGAATGCGGGTCCCCGGGCGCGTCCGGGAACGTGTCGGCGACCCATCGGATGGCACGCTCCACGTCGGAGTGGGTGCCGTCGAACTGGACGGCCGACGGCGGCCGGTAGCCTCGGGGCAGCTTCTTGCGATTGGCCTCGTCATAGGACCACTTCCCACCTTGTGGTGCGCCGTCGTCGTCGACCAGCACGTTGAGCCGCCGGCGTTGCCAGATGTAAAAATCCTGCATACGCGCGGTGTTCTGCCCGAACCACTCGCCCAACTGCGTCCGAGTGGTCAGGAAATTCGGCGACTCGAAGACATCGGCCGAGGTCAGATCGTATCCGCCGGACTTCAGCGCCGAGCTGATCTCTTTGCCCAGCCAGTCATCGACAACGTCGAAGCACGTGACGCGCGCAGGGCGGGTGTCGCGGATGTAGGACGTCAGCTGCTCGGACGAGGTCTGGCTGTCCTCCGAAGGCAGTACGTCGACGGCGTAGCCGGCACCGCGCAGTCTGCGTGCGAAGCGATTCATCGAGGCCTTGTGCAGGACGAGCTTATGCGCGTGGAATGGATACTGGCGGAACAGCAGATCGTGCTCGATCATCACGAATCGTGTGCCCTCGTCAGCTCTGAGATTGTCCTCGAACAGCTGATGGGGGAGTACGAGGTGCAGCTGCGGCCCGGTTCCCATAGGGTCAGGGTAGCCCAGCGCGCTGAAGAGCACGGTCTTGGTGAACTTCACTTAGGAAAGGACATCCCTATGAGTAGGTCCCCGAAGGCACGGCACAGATCACCGCACCCTCCAGAGTCTCGTGGCGCCGCTCGAGCTCGCGATGCCTCAGAGAGGTCTGCGCCCTCCCGATCCTGGCCCCGGACGGCAGCCCGCTGGGCGCTCGGAGCGGCATTGACGGGAGCGGGGATCAGCCACCTCACCTTCGCGCGCGAAGAGTTCCAGGCTCAGGTGCCGCAGTTCGTGCCGCTGGAACCGGACACTACGGTGCTGCTGTCCGGGGCTGCGGAGATCAGCCTCGGCGTCGCTCTCATGCTGCTGAAGGAACGGCAGGTTACTGTGGGGTGGGCGGCTGCTGCCTTCTTCGTGGTGATCTTTCCGGGCAATGTGGCTCAGTGGGTCCATGAACGGGACGGATTCGGACTCGACTCAGACGCCAAACGTTTCGCGCGGCTGTTCTTCCAGCCGCTGCTGGTCGCCGGTGCACTCTGGGCAACTGGCGCATGGCGGCGCCTGCGGCGGGGTGACCGCTGACGGGTCGCTACTCTGTCCACCCGCGCGGATGCCTTCACTCTCGCAGTCGCAGCGCATTGCGCAGCTCATCGCGCGTGACTGTGTGGGTGCCCTCGAACCGGGTGTCCTTGCTGACCTCTTTGACCAGGGAGATCCCCAACAGCGCAACAATCACGGTGAAAGGAACTGCTGAAAGGATTGCGGCCTGTTGCAGCGCCTGAAGCCCGCCGAGGATGAGCAGCACGATCGCGCAGACCCCGGTGA
>DXGD01000057.1 GCA_019114115.1 Candidatus Nesterenkonia stercoripullorum | reverse complement strand
CACGGCAACACGAAGACGGAGACGAAGCGGAGGCGCCGGGAGCCGGTTTGGAGCCCCGAGAAGCATCCCGGGCATTGGCGCTCGGTCTGGGCATACTCTCGCAAGCGGGCCACGAGGGACGGGCACACGTTGACCGCGCAGGAGAACCGCGCCCGGGCCGTGATCGACGGCGACGCGGCCGTGAAGTCCACCAGGTTCGTGAAGACCACCGCCGCTGGCCGCACCCTGGACGAGGCCTCGCTCGAGCGGGCGCGGGGCCTGGTCGGGTTGAAGGGCTACGTCACCAACATCCCCGCCGACATCATGCCGCCAGCAGAAGTGCTCTCCAGCTACCACGACCTCTGGCACGTCGAGCAGTCTTTCCGGATGAGCAAGACAGACCTGCAGGCCCGGCCCATGTTCCATCGCCAACGCGATGCGATCGAAGCACACCTCACTATCGTGTTCACCGCACTCGCGATCGCCCGCTTCCTGCAGAACGAGACCGGGTTCAGCATCCGCAAGATCATCCGCACCCTCCGCCCACTGCAAGACGTCACCATCAGCCTCGCCGGCCAGCAGATCACCGCTAAGCCGGAGCTCACCGGCGACGCCCGACAGGTGCTTGATGCACTGACACACTAAAACTGTGCAAGTCAGGTGCCGGTATGGAGAGTGCGCCGAGCCTTGTAGAGAGGATCGTCCTTCTGGCCCCGGCGCTTGTGGAGCTTCTGCTGGATCCGGCGGCGACAGTCATCCAGAGCGTCTCCAGCGAGGCGAACGACGTGGAAGGGATCCATGACCTGACTTGATGCACGGTTGCGCCGCTGGATCGGTCAGGTCGCGCTGAACTGGTGGTTTGCTGGTTCGGGTGAGCGTTTCGGGATACTAACGGGGTGGCGTTCGTGCGGAAGGTGAGGACCGGGTCGGGAGCGACTGCGGTCCAGGTCGTCCGAAAGCGGCACGGGAAGCTTGAGATCATCAAGCACGTCGGCTCTGGCCATAGCCCGGTCGAGGTCGCACTGCTGGTCCAGCGGGGCCGCGAGATTCTCCAAGGCGAGCAGGAGGCGCTCGATCTGGGCGTGGGCCCGGAGGCGGATACCGCGCCGGCCCGACCCGCAGAGCGACAGCCCGCGCTCGTCCCGGCTGCTCCGGCTCCAGCGAGCTCGTCCGCTGCAGGAGGGCCCAGCGGTGTTCGCGTGGTGGGGACCACCAGTGACGTGCTCTGGTCCACGCTGCGAGCTGCGTATGCGCGACTGGGCTTCGGGGTCGTCGAGGACGAGGTGTTCGAGCAGGTCGTGTTGGCACGCTTGGTGGAGCCGACCTCGAAGCTCGATGCGATTCGCGTGCTCGAAGGCCTGGGAGTGGATCCACCGCATCACACGACGATCTATCGCCACCTCCGCCAGGCCCAGGACAGTCGCTACCGCGACCAGATCGCCGTTAAGTGCTTTGAGCACGCCGCCACCAGCGGTGACGTCTCTCTGGTGCTCTACGACGTCACGACGCTCTACTTCGAGGCGGAGCACGAGGACGAACTGCGGAAGGTCGGCTACTCCAAGGAACGCCGGGTGGATCCGCAGATCGTGGTCGGGTTGCTGGTGGACCGAGGCGGGTTCCCGCTGGAGATCGGCTGCTTCGAGGGGAACCATGCCGAGACCCGCACGATCGTGCCGATCATCAAGCAGTTCCAGGCCCGCCACAACCTCGCCGACATGGTCGTCGTCGCTGATGCCGGGATGCTCTCCACGACCAACCTGACCGCGCTGGACGAGGCGGGCCTGAGGTTCATCGTCGGCTCGAGGCAGGTCAAGGCCCCAGGTGACCTCGCCAATCACTTCCACTGGAACGGGGACGCGTTCGAGGATGGGCAGTTGATCGACACGATCACGCCCCGCCACGGGAACACGAAGGCCGATACGAAGCGGCGACGGAAGGAGCCGGTCTGGGACGCCGCGGAGCATCCCGGGCATTGGCGCGCGGTCTGGGCTTTCTCGAAGAAGCGCGCCACCAGGGACGGGCACACGCTGACCGCGCAGGAGAACCGCGCCCGCGCTGTGATCGACGGGGACGCGGCGGTGAAGTCGACCCGGTTCGTCAAGACCACCGCCGCCGGCCGCAGCCTCGATGAGGCGTCCCTCGAACGAGCACGAGGGCTGGTCGGGCTGAAGGGCTACGTCACCAACATCCCCGCCACGATCATGCCGCCCGCGGAGGTGCTCTCGAGCTATCACGACCTCTGGCAGGTCGAGCAATCGTTCCGTATGAGCAAGTCAGACCTACAGGCCAGGCAGTTGAGTCCCGCATAGTGGTGTAGCGCGGTGGCCCCGTGATCGTCTCGGACGTGGGCGCGGCCACCGTGTGATCCTTCGAGTGAACCTTCCACAGCACTCTCGAACGGAGTCATCACGATGACCGCACCCCATATTGTCGACCCTTCCGGCCTGCTTGGTGAAGCCCTGGCCGAGGCGTCCCCGGATCTGATGCGCAGCCTGCTCCAGGACGTGATCAATACCCTGCTCTCCGCGGACGCTGATGCCGTTGCCGGCGCGGAGTACGGCCGCCCCAGCAGCGGCCGGGTCGCGCAGCGCAACGGCTACCGCCACCGCGACCTCGACACCCGCGTCGGCACGATCGACGTCGCCGTTCCCAAGCGCCGCACCGGCACCTACTTCCCCGAGTGGCTGCTCGAGCGGCGCAAGCGCGCCGAGTCAGCCTTGATCACGGTCGTCGCGGACTGCTAT
>DXGD01000056.1 GCA_019114115.1 Candidatus Nesterenkonia stercoripullorum | reverse complement strand
CGCTCCACCCTGACAAGAAGCTGAAGAGGCACGAGGAGCTGACCCCGAGGGAAGCGGACGTGGTCGAGCTGCTCGTCCGTGGGAAGTCCAACGCCGAGATTGCGAGGACTCTCTGCCTGGCTGAGGCGACGGTCAAGGGCCATCTAGGCCGGGTAATGGAGAAATGGGGTGTGCGCGACCGCCTGCAAGTTGTCGTCAAGGCCACCAGCACGGGCGTCGTACGTGCCCCAGTCAAGAGGGGCGCAGACGAATGCGCCAGCGCTCACACCTGCCAGGCTGCACCTACCATCAACTCGGACCGGGTCTTGCGGAAGTAGGTCCGCAGGTCAGCGGCTTGCCCTTACCCCCACAGCCCCAGGACAACGTGAGCGATCGCCGTCGACGTCAGGTAGGTCGCGGCGATCACCACGATGCCCACAGGAATGATCTTCCAGCTGATCGACTTGAGCATCGGGATGTCCTTGCCCAGGCTCAGGCCGGCTACGGTCAGCATCACGGTGATCACCGAGAGGAAGTCCACTGTCTCGGAGACGGTAGCGATCCACCCGGCCAGCGGCGAGATCGGGGAGGACGCCAGCACCCCGAGCGTCACGACGACGATGAGCGCCGGAACCTTCCCCTGAGTCAGGCGCGCGATCCACAGGCTCAGCGCGACCAGCACACCGAGCATGGCATAGGTCGCGACCATCCCCCAGGAGAATCCGCGCGCCGCGATGATCGCCACGAGAACGCCCGCACCGCAGAAGACGACGAGGCTGTTCCAGACGGGCAGCCTGACGTCGGGGGTCCGCAGGACTGTCGCGGCAACAGCCTCGCCAGCCTTGGCTAGCGGCGATGGCTCGGACTCGGGGGCGTCTTCCGCGGACCCTGTGCGGTGACGCGTGAGGAACCTGTAGAACCGGTCCGCCACTGGAAGAGAGACCCAGACCCCGAGGTACACGCCCGCCAGCGTCGCGATCAGGTTCGCCGTCGCCGCGAGCGCGAGGATCTGATCCTGCATCTCGGGATGCGCAGCGACGACGGCGGCCGCTCCGGCCGCCATCATGGAGCCGGACCCGACACCGGCCCCCATGGCCAGCGCCCGCGGGTCGAAGAAGTCCGCCGAGGCGATGAGCGACGCCGTCAGCGATACGATGATCGCGCCGACCACGGAGCCGAAGACGTACATCGAGAGCACACCTCGGTACTGCGGCGAGTTCGCACCGAACCGCGCCGTGACCATCGCGAACGATGCCTCCCGGTCGATCGAGAACGTCGCCCCGACCGTAGCCGGACCCATCCGCAGCAAGACGGCCAGCGGCAGCGCCAGCAGGATCGATCCGAAGACATTGCCCAGCTCCTGGAGCGCCAGCGCAGGGCCGGCCTGCAGGATCGTCGTCAGGTTGGGCCCCATCGTGAAGGAGAGCCGGGCGCATAGCAGGAGCACCGCGACGGACATGATGGCCCCGGCGGCATGCTGGAGGTTGATGGGCATCGGGCGGATGCGCTGCACGGAGACGACAGCCCCCATGAGCAGGCCCCAGATCATCGGCAGCAGCGTGACCGCGGCGATGCCAAGGTCGATCTCGGCGGCTCCCAGACCCTGGGCCGCTGAGGCGATGATGACGATGAGCGTGACCAGCACCCAGAACTGCGGGGAGCGGAACGAGTAGTCGATGCGTTCCGGCTGCCAGGTGGCCTTGTCCACGGTGGGACTCCCTTCTGCTTCCGACGAGCTCAGCTCGGTCGGTGAAAATACTGCGGGACCCTAGGCCCGTGCGCCAAGCGCTTCGGATCGCACCCAGGCGTCCTCCCGCGCCCTCAGACGAGGAACGGCTGCCGGGTGGCGCCCTCCGGGCGGGCACGACGTCGGCCCTGGTAGTCTTCCCGCATCTGCGGGTCGAGCGCGACGTCGAGGACAGTCGCCGCCATCGCCTGGGCGGCATCGAGGAGTGCCCTGTCAGCTGCAGGTGTTATCGCGGCGTCGGTGAACGCCGGGCTGTGCGGTGCCGCATCCTCCCCGATGAAGGTGATCATCGGGTGAATCGAGGGGACCACGAGCGAGACGTTGCCCATATCGGTGGACCCTGAGCCCGGCTGGGCATCACTGAGCACGCGCCCCTGCGAGACCAGGTGAGCGTCCCAGAGCTCACCCAGGACCGGCTCCTGCTCAACTGGCGCATAGGGCGGTTCAGCCAGCTCATAGTCCCACGTGCAGCCAGTCGCGATGGCGGCGCCTTCGAAGCAGGCCATCACCTTGGCTTTCATCTCCCGCAGAATGGCGATGTCGAAGGCCCGCAGTTCCAGGCCGACCTCGGAGGTGCCCGGGATGATGTTGGTGACGTCGCCGCCATGGGAGATGAAGGCATTGAGGTTGGTGTTCTTGGGCAGCTGCTGGCGCAGCAGCCCGATGGCGTTCAACGCCAGGATCGCGGCATTGCCAGCGTTGATTCCCTTGTCCGGGGCTGCCGCGGCATGGGCCGCCTGCCCGGTGAAGGTGATGTCGAAGCGGGCGACCGCCATCGAGCGCATCTGTGAGCAGGGCAGGCTGTCTCCGGTGGAGCCCACGGGGAGGGTGGTTCCGTGGGACATCAGCGAGATGTCGACGTCCTCCCATGCGCCGGCTTCAAGCATGGCGGCCTTGCCTCCGCCGTGCTCCTCAGCGGGCGTCCCCAGCAGCTTGATGCGCAGCCCCGCCTCCTCGGCCAGCGGAGCCAGCGCGAGCGCAGCACCCACTCCGGCCGCGGCGATGACGTTATGGCCGCAGGCATGGCCGATGCCGGGCAGCGCATCATACTCAGCGCAGATGGCGACGGTGAAGTCACCCTCGCCGTAGACGGCCTCCACAGCAGTGCTCAGCCCGTAGGCTCCCAGCTCGACGGCGAACCCGGCCTCCCGCATGGTGTCTGCGACGGCGCGCGCAGCGGAATGCTCCTCCCAAGCGAGCTCTGGATTCTCATGAATCTGGCGGCTGAGCTGGAGAAGCTGCTCTGTGCGTCGAGTGACCTCCGCGCCTGCCTGCTGCGTGGCAGCGGCGCGTGCCGCGTCTGCCGGATTGCTGCTCATGTGAAGTCCGTTTCTGATCGAGAATATCCGGAGCATACGTCACCCGGACGCAGAATACGATAGCCGATTGCGCGGGCAGGTCGCTGGGT
>DXGD01000055.1 GCA_019114115.1 Candidatus Nesterenkonia stercoripullorum | reverse complement strand
ACCCCTGGCATCGAGCTTCTCGAACCGGCGTACTGGATCGACGGGCATGCGCTGGCGGCCGCCGTCGTGTGGCCGGCAGTGATCATGCTCATCTTCGGCCCGCTCGCCGTCCGGCAGTTCAAGGGACTCAGCCGCTGAACACCCCGTCCCTCGTCAGAGGCTCGCAGTCGCAGGATTCTGATCTGCGGCTGCGAGCAGGGCGCTAGACTTGAAACTTCCCACCAAGCTTATGCCGCTGCGCCAGGATTGCGCTCACCGCAGCGCAGGAGCGGAGCAGCCCGCACCAGGAACGAGGCCCATGAATCAGCCTGAGCCCCACTGCGCCGCCCCGCTTGCCGGCCGCAGTGCCCTGATCACCGGGGTCTCGCGACGGCAGGGCATCGGCTTCGGCGTCGCCCGGGAGCTCGCCGGACTCGGCGCGAGCGTCTTCTTCCAGCACTTCAGCCCGCATGACGCCGAGCAGCCCTGGGGCAGCGACGATATCGAAGCTGTGCGTGCGGAGCTCGATGCCGCCCTCATTCCGGGCGCCCAGAGCGGGGATCTCGCGCTCGATCTCACCGACACAGAGCGGATCCCCGAGCTGCTCGACGCGGCACTCGCGCTGACCGGCCGGCTCGACATACTCGTATGCAATCACGCCAAGAGCGGCGACGACGGCGGCATCCTCGATATGACGCCCGAGCGGCTGGACGCGTTCTGGGATGTCAACACCCGCTCCACGCTGCTGCTGACCGCCGAGTACGCCCGTCGGATCTCCGGCCGCACGCAGGGCGCTTCACTGCGGCCGGGCGACCGCACCGACTCCGGCACGACTTTCCACGAACCGACCGGCCGCATCATCTGGATGACCTCAGGCCAGCTCCACGGCCCGATGCGCGGCGAAGTCGCCTACGCCACCAGCAAAGCCGCCCTGGCAGGCACGACGGCGACCGTCGCCGCAGAGCTTCTGGACCACGGCGTCGTCCTCAACACGATCAACCCCGGTCCGGTCAATACCGGCTACTTGGACGCCGAGCACACCGACCGCTCGGCCGAAGGCATTGCAGAGGTCGAAGCGGCCATGCCCTTCGGCCGCTTCGGCAAGCCCAGCGATCCGGCGAACCTCATCGGCTGGCTGTGCACTGACGCCGGGAGCTGGGTGGTGGGTCAGGTACTCACCAGCGACGGCGGTTTCAGCCTCCGCTGAACGGGAGCTCAACGCCGCTGGGCGGCACCATCCCCTGACGACCGTCCTCTGACGGCGAGCCCCACACGACAAGCTCGGGGCGATTCTCGCCCCTGGCGGCACAGCGCGGCGCGCCTACGGCCCCTTGGCCCTGCGCCGCTGCTTGACCTCGCTGGAGAACCGAATCCCGCCGGTCACCAGCAGGCACAGACCTAGCGCGGTCATCATGACCGCCACCCAGATCGGCGCGGCATCGAAGAACAGCGTGGTCGAGGAGAAGGCGAACGCCGCCCCGATGAAGTGCCGCACTGCCGCGCCGTCCTGCCGCTTGTCCGATCCCATCTGTCGACCCTTTCTTCATGGGAAGCTCGCTGCCCTGCCTCCAGAGTACGGGCATCCAGCCCCTCACCTCTTGCTCGTGATGCAAATCTCCTAGCCAGCCCCTAATTTACAGGTGTAGGATAGATAGCGAACCAGACATCCACTACCCAGTGAGAATCTCATGAACGCACTGTCCTCCCGGCTGACCCAGCTGCGCAAGAACCCGATGCCCTTGCTCGTCGTCTTGGCGATCGCCATTATCCCGCTGCTCTACGCGGGCTCCCTGACGTGGGCCAATCATGATCCGATGGGGAACCTCCACAAAGTCTCGGCCGCCGTCGTCAATCAGGACGAACCCGCCGACGTCGACGGTCAGGATGATCCCTATAAGCTGGGCGATGAGCTGACCGACGAGCTGGTCTCCGACACCGACGATGAGAACTTCGACTGGCAGGAGATGAGCGCCGACGAAGCACAATCGCAGCTGGAGGACGGCGAGATCATGGCTGTGCTCACGATCCCCGATGACCTCTCCTCCAGTGCGGCCTCATTGAGCACCGGTGACCCCGAGGACGCCGTCAGCACCTCGATCACGATGACCACCAATGACGCGACCAATCAGATCATCGGGCAGGTCTCCCACTCGGTCGCGACGAATATCAATGAGGAGCTCACCGAGGATATCCAGACCGAGTACCTCGAGGGCCTCTACTCCGAGCTCAACGATTCTCAGCAGGACCTGGGCGACGCGGCCGGCAGCGCCGACGACCTCGCCAACGGCGCTGAGGACCTCTCCGGCCAGATGCCCGAGCTCTCCTCGGGAGCCTCCGACGTCGCCGACGGGCTCGAACAGCTGCAGTCCGGCTATGGCGCCATGAGCGAAGAGCAGATCCAGGGCATGCTCGCGGAGCTCAACGAAGGTGCCCAGCAGGTCGACTCCGGGACGGACCAGGCCCAGTCGGGAGCGCAGGATCTCGCCGAGGGCAACCGTGAACTCGCCGACGAGCTCGATGACAGCTCCTCCGGCAACGCGTCCTACGACGACGACGCCTCCCAGCACCTCGCCGGCGTCGTCGCTGAGCCGGTGTCGATGGATCAGGACCGCATCAATGAAGTCCCGTCCTATGGCTACGGCCTGGCACCGTACTTCATCAGCCTGTCCCTGTGGGTCGGGGCGCTCTCCTTCTACCTGATGATGCCCGCGCTGAACACGCCTCGCCTGCGCGGTGGCTCCCGCGCGTGGTTGGTCACGTTGCGCAGCTACGTTCCCGGGCTGCTGATGGGCGTGGCGCAGAGTGCGCTGGCGGTGCTCATCATCCGCTTCGGCGTCGGCCTCGAGGTCTCGAACTTCTGGGGACTCGCCGGGATCATGGCATTGAGCAGCCTGGCCTTCTTCGCGGTGAACCAGGCGCTGGTCGCCCTCTTCGGCGCACCGGGACGGTTCCTGGCCCTGGTCCTGCTGGTCCTCCAGCTCGCCTCCGCTGGCGGGACGTACCCGATCGAGACTGCCCCTGGGCCTGTTGAGGCCCTCCACGCCTGGCTTCCGATGACATACTCCGTTGAAGCGGTACGCTCGCTCATCGCCGGCGGTACCCTCGGCGTCGAGCCGGCCGTGTGGGTCCTGGGCGGGACGGCACTGGTCGGTCTGCTGCTGACCTTCCTGGCGGTATTCTTGAAGCGCCGGTCCGCCAGTGAGGACCTCGCAGAGGACGCCTCCTCGCGGTGATGGCAAGAAGGGGACCAGGTATGACGGCTCAGGACGACGCGGGCCGGGCTCCGGCCCGGCCCGACAGGGAGAACGACCCCCGTTTCGTGAGATCCCGCCAGGCGCTCATCGCAGCCATCACCGAGATCCTGGAGTCAGGCACGTCCCCGGACGATGTGCGCGTCAGCGACATCGCACGCCGGGCCGGTGTCAGTCGCCCGACGTTCTACCAGCACTTCGCGACCGTCTCCGAACTCACCCGTACCACCGCCCTGCAGCGGCTGACGGATGTGTTCGCGCAGGTGCCGGAGGCCGTCCGGGGGGAGAACTGGTCGATCTTCATCGGCAAGACGCTCTCGCTCCTGCTGGGCAGCTTGCGGGCGCAGCGGACCTTCTTCCTCACCGTGCTCCAGGGGTCCACCGGGGCCCACCTGCGCGAGGACATCACGAAGTTCATCAGCACGCGGCTGCTCGAGAACTCACCGCTGGCTGCAGTCATCAGCCGGCGCGAGGGACCGGACTCGCCGCAGGAGAGGGCCGAATTCCTCGCGGCCGGAGTCATGTGGCTGTGCGTGCGATGGCTGCGCGAAAGCGACCCCGATCCCGTCGACTCGATGGTCGAGCGCATCTCAGCGCTGCTGCTGGCAGCATCTGGGGCATCGCAGGCTGAGCAGGACGCTGTCCGTGAAGGCCTTGCGCCTGAGCAGAGCTGAGCGCTCCGCCTGGGGCCTTGCCCGGCGCCGTCGTCGACCGCTGAGACCGCGGATCAGTCGACGCGCGCGACGGCCCTGACCGGCGACCCGTCTCCCCCGCGAAACCGCAGGGGCAGCAGAGACAGCTCGACGACGCCGGGGAGCCTGGTCAGGCCGATCAGATTCTCGACGATGACGCCTCCGTTGCCGAGCCAGAACTCGTGGACGGGCATAGCGCTGCTGGACGTTGCGCCCTCGTCTTCCTGCTGCCCGGCCGTAGGGTCAGGGCTCAGGGTGTCGAGTGCGAGCACTCGGGCGCCGCGAGCCCACAGGTACTGTGCGAGGCCGAGGGACACCGCCGGGTGCTCGACCATGGACGCCGTGCCGAAGCGCTGATCCCAGCCTGTGGCCAGGCAGACGATGAACGGCAGCCGAGGGCGCGTACCGCCGGAAGGTGGCGCATCGGTGAGGGCCCCGACGTCGTCGACTCTCAGCAGCCGGGCCTCGGTCTGCGGGCACTGCAGCACCATTGCCCTCCCGACGAGCCACTCCAGCGGGAGCTGATCCACTGTCGCGCCACCTCTCACGACATGGGCAGGTGCGTCGAGGTGCGTGCCGGCATGAGACCCGAGATCGAGCCGGGAGACGGCGACGTCGTCGTCCGCAATCCGCAGCGCGGGTGAAAGACTCACCTCAGGGTCACCGGGATACACCGGCATCCCGCTCTCCAGCGGGTGGCTCAGGTCGATCAGCGGCATACCGCCGAGTCTCCCAGGTAGCCACCCGCCGGGTCGAGATGCTCGCCGCCCGCACCATCCCGCTCAGCTCAACGCGAGCACGCAGCTACCGCCGACGACGCCGAGCAACGATCAGCGCGGCACCGCCGGCCACCGCCACAGCGGCGACTGCGACGACGAGCCATGCCGGAACAGGATTGCCAGACTCGTCTGAGGTGGCATCGGTTGCTTCTGCGTTCTCCGTCGAGTCATCTCCCGCCTCATCGGCGTCGGATTCGCTGGCACTGCCTGCTTCATCCTCCGCCCCTGACTCGGCCTCGGCGCTCTC
>DXGD01000054.1 GCA_019114115.1 Candidatus Nesterenkonia stercoripullorum | reverse complement strand
CCAGAAGCCCTGGCCAGGATTTCGCCGCTGGGGGCCACGATCGCCGACCCGCCGATCATGTGTACGCCGTCTTCCCAGCCGGACTTGGCGGCCGCCGCCACGAACAGTGCATTCTGGTATGCTCCCGCCTGGATCGAGAGCAGGTGGGTGAACATCTTCGCGTGCGGCTCCTCGGACCATCCCGGCACGTGATCCGGGGTGTTGTACCCGAGGAGGACGACGTCGGCGCTTTGCAGAGCCAGGGCGCGATAGACCTCCGGCCAGCGGCGATCGTTGCAGAGGCACATGCCGATGGCCACACCGTGGAAATCGAACACGCCGAACCCTAGATCGCCCTCCTCGAAATACCTCTTCTCAAGGTGCTGGCTCGGCTCGTCCACGCGATGATCGGCATGTCCCGGCAGATGCATCTTGCGATACTTGCCGATGACCTGTCCGCTACGGTCCACGAGTACCGAGGTGTTGAATCGCCTGCCATCCTCGGCAAGCTCTGCATAACCGAGGTAGAAGCCGCACTGAAGCTCTTTCGCCCGAGTGAAGAGGGGCTGTGTGGTGGTGTCAGGCATATTCGTTTCGAAGTATTCGTCGATCTCGGCGTCATCGTCGAACCACGTTCTCGGAAAGAACGTCGTCAAGGTCAGCTCAGGGAACACAGCCAGCTCGGCACCTCGAGCAGCCGCCTCTTCCAGCAACGCGATCAATCGTGCGACCACGGCCCTCTTGGAATCGGAGCTGTTGATCCCGCCAACTTGAATGACCGCTAGATTGAGAATGTCCTGCATTACTTTCTCCTGCCGAGATCTGAAGTAATGAACATATGCGCATAGATAGATGGCTGTGATGTACTTAATTTCATGCAACTTTTTTGTGCTTTTCAAGACGGCTCGACACTTCTCGCAGATATAGCGAGAAGGCGTCGTTAGATCTGACTTCAGTGCGAATACCAATCGTTTGGTATAGGAATGATGAACAACCTAGCTCCTCTCGACCCCCCCCTGTCAAGACTCTGCGACCTCATCAAGCACGTCGCTTCCACGTGGTCGATGCCACGTACGTCTAGCCTGAACTGGCGGCATTTCTCCGGGGTTGCTGTGTCGTTTCGACCGCGTAACGAGTGGCATGCTCAGGCCGGGTCGCAAGGGGCTGCAAGACCCCCCAGTGGATCTACTGCTTTCCCTCAGCCCTATGAGCCCATCTACCCCTCGAATATTCTTGGCTGAAGATGGTTCCTCCTGCAGTAGGTCGGCACTGCGCCCCTGCGGACTATGGTTTTCGACTCTCGGTTTTGGCACGATAGTGAAATCGGTGCGGACCTGCGGTCGGCCGGCATGACACGTGGGGACGCGCACGCACCGCCACCGGGATCTTAGCGACATGAAAGGCCAGTTTCGCATGGAGCATATTGACGTAGTGGAGATGAGCATTTCGGACATGCTGCGGGCCCTCGAGGCCGGGGACGTGACCAGCGTGGACTTGGTGTGCGCTTCCCTGAACCGCATCGCCTACTATGACCGCTCGGGCCTGTGCCTCAATGCTGTACCCGTCCTCCATCCGCAATGCATCGCTGAGGCTGCCGCGTCGGATGCCCGTCGCGCTGAAGGCAGTGCAGGTGCGCTCGAGGGCATCCCCTTCACCGTCAAGGACAGCTACAAAGTCGCCGGTCTGACGGTGGCATCAGGCAGCCCTGCGCTGAAGGACCTCGTCGCCACCGCTGATGCCGCCTCTGTCGAACTGCTTCGCGCGGCTGGGGCTGTCCTGCTGGGCAAGACGAATATGCCGCCGATGGCGGCCGGCGGCGTTCAACCGGGTGTCTACGGATACCCGCGAAGCCCCTATAACCCGCAATACATCACTGCTGCCTACGGATCGGGCTCGTCGAGTGGCTCCGCCACCGCGACGACGGCGAGTTTCGCCGCGTTCGGCATGGCCGAGGAGACCGTGTCGTCCGGACGTGCGCCGGCATCGAACAACTCGCTCGTCGCCTACACGCCGTCACGTGGCGTGCTCTCTATTCGCGGGAACTGGCCGCTGAGGCCGACCTGCGACGTCGTCGTGCCTCACACTCGGTCCGTCGACGATCTTCTGCTGCTGCTGGATGTTCTCGCTGTGGAGGACCCGCAGACTACGGGCGACTTCTGGCGTGAGCAGAACGCCGTTGCCCTGCCCAGCCCGGAGTCCGTTCTGCCCAAGCCAGTCGCTCGACCACGGCCGGCGCGGCTGGACGGGCTGCGGTTCGGCGTTCCCCGCATGTACATCGGCGAAGATCACGACTCATTCGTGCCCCCTGTCATCCGCCCGAGCGTCCGAGCTCTCTGGGATCAGGCGGCGAAGGACCTCCGTGAGCTCGGAGCGGAGGTGATCGAGGTCGACTTCCCCGTAGTCTCCAACTATGAGGAAGACCGGCCCGGCGCTCAGGGCCCAGCGGCTCGGAACCTCGTGCCAGCTGCCTGGCGCGACATCGAGGGCGGGACGATCACCGCCATGGCCCTGGACCACTTCCTTCGCGATAACGGAGACCCGACCCTGAGCTCATGGGCCGACGTCGACGGTGATACCGTATTCCCGCTCGCTGATGCCCCCGTGCCAGTGTGGGTCACCCGCGCCCGCGGAGGCTTCGACTGGCAGCGCTTCGCCGAGCTCGTGAAGAACGGGCTCCCCGAAACCTTCGACGACGTCCCTGATGTCTCTCAGCTGCTGAGCGGCCTGGAAGAATTGCGCCGGCAGGATTTCGAGGAATGGATGCACTCCCTCGCCCTGGATGGCGTCGTCTTCCCCGCTGCCGGCGACGTCGGCCGCGACGACCTCTTCACCCGGGCAGAAAGCCTGGAGCACGCCTCGCAGAACGGCGTGGTCTATTCCAACGGGAACCGGGTGATCCGGCACCTCGGAATACCCACAGTGACAGTACCCATGGGCGCGATGGCGGACACGCAGATGCCTGTCGGGCTGACGTTCGCGGGGCCTTCCGGCGGTGACGATGCCCTGCTGGACCACGCCCGAGCCTATGAACAGGCGAGCAGTAAGCGCCAGAGGGCGTACCTCACGCCGTCGGTTCCGAGCAATCAGGTCCGCGTGGGCTCTGGCCGTGCCTCGAGTGCGGGAGCAGTCGAACACGGGCCGGATATGAACGACTCTCTGACGGCGGGGGTAAGGGTCGCAGAACTCGATCGCTCCTACGAGATCACCGTGACTGTCGCAGGCGAGGGTGACGGAGGGGGTATTCACGCCCGAGGAGATGCGCCGGGCCCCGTCCAGGTGTGGGCCGACGGGCACATCCTCTCGGCGGACCCGCAGTCACCCGAGATCTTCCGCGGCACGGTCTCGAAATCCCGAGCGCGCCTGGACGGCACGTTCATGATCCTGGTGAAACTCGGCTCGCAGGCGGCGTCGCTACAGTTCGCTCAGGTTCCCGGTGGAGCCTGACGAGGAGCGCCCTGGCGCGTCCCATTCCTGGCGACGTCGATCCGGTCGGGATGGGCGCGCAAGCATGATCAGCACGATGATCCATCCCACCACAGGGATGAACCACAGGAAGAACATCGGGCCGGGCA
>DXGD01000499.1 GCA_019114115.1 Candidatus Nesterenkonia stercoripullorum | reverse complement strand
TGCGGCGCCTGATCGATGGACGGCTCGGCCCCAGAAGGGTGGTAGATGAGCGAGCGCTGCCCCCACCAGATCAGAGCGAACCCGGCTACTGCCACGATGACAAGGGCCGTGCCCACGGTCCCGATCGTGCGACGCAGCGAACGACGGCGCGCCGAACGATCACGCCCCGGACGGCGACTGCCCTGGACCCACGTGTCCCCGCGCGGTCCGGCCGGACTCACTGGGCCGGGGCCTCTTCCACTGGAGCCTCCTCAGCGGGGGCTTCCTCCTGCTGCTCCTGAGGCTGCTCTTGCTGCTGCTCCTGGGGCTGATCCTGCGTAGCCCCGTCCTCCTGCGGCGCTTCTCCGGGCGCAGTCGGATCCTGCTGCTCGCCCGGGTCCACAGTGCTGCCGTCCTCTGGGGCGGGTGTTCCCTGGTCGTTCAGCTCATCAGAGTCATCATCGCTGCCTTCGCCGCCACTGCCGCCGCCGAAGAATGTCGTGCCGCTGCCCTCCTCACCGCGCACGATCTCGGACATGCTCTTCCCCGCGGCCAGCTCGACGACTGTGACCGTCCCTCCGAGCAGAAGGAAGACCAGGGCGATCGAACCGATGATTCTGCCCTTGCCGTACCGATCGACCATCGCCCGCCAGGCCTGGCTCCAGCGACCCCGGGCCTGGCTGTCCTCGCCCGGGCCGTCAGTGCCGTCCGGGCCGTCAGTGCCGTCCGGGCTGTCCGGGCCGTCGGTGCTGTCCGAGCCGTCCTGGACGGCAACGTCATCGCGTCCTTCGGCCATGTGCAGATCCTCACTGTGTCTGTCCTTGTCCCGGCTCGCGGAGAAGGAATCCTGCGCAGAATGGGACGTCCCGCCACGCGGCTTGACCTTCGGCTGTACCTGCTTGACCTTCTCCTTGGCAGAATGCATCACCGAGGAATACATGTAATTCCCCAGCACAGTCAGCACGCTGACCAGGCCAACGCCGAGGATCGTTCCGGCGACCCCGAAGAACGACATCAGGTAGGTGACGGTGATGGCCGTCAGGGCACCGGCCAGCGTCTGCACAATAGAAGGGCGCTCAGGCTTGGTGTCCACCGCGGTATCCTGCGGCGCGCCGTCCTGGCGAGGGTGCGGGGCATCGTTCGAGGTACTCACTGCACGCCATTCTACTGGGCCGAGCTGCATTCACACGTCAAGTCCACGACTGGTCGCGAGCACTGCGGACCTCTCCCGTCTGAGCCGGGTCTACCGTAGATACTGTGGACGAACAGACACACGAGCGCATACGGGACGCCATCGCCGATGTACCTCCCGGTTATGTGGCGACCTACGGTGATATCGCCGCGATGTCCGGGGCCTCGACGCCGCGCCTGGTCGGGCGGGTGCTGCGTGAGGACGGATTCGATCTTCCCTGGCATCGGATTCTGCGCAGCGACGGGACGTCGGCGCCGCATCTGCGCACGGAGCAGCTCGCCCGCCTCCGGGCAGAAGGCGTCCTCGCCGACGGCCATCGGGTGGACATGCGCCGGTACCGCTGGCGGCCGTAACCCGTCATTTCTCGATATGTAGGCGCTCCACCTGCAGTGACAGAAATCGCATCCACGGCGCAGTAGTATCACCCCCATGGGGGATCCAGTGGGAAGGAGCAAGCGGCGGCGCTGGCTGATCGTCTCCTCGATTCTCCTCGCCCTGACACTGATCGTCGGGGCCTGGTGGTGGATCAGCTCCGCCGGATTTCGGGTCTCCTCGGCCCTCGAGGACATCGACGCAGTTGAATCCTTCGACCTCAGGCCTGGGGAACGTCCCGCAGATGCACAGGTCCTCCACGTCGAGATCGCCTCTTCGGCGGACAAGGCTGAGATCAACGATGTTCTCCGCACTGCCCAGGCGATCATCATGGAGGAGCTTGCCGACTCCGCGAGGGTGTCCTTGGGGACCGCGGACGTCCGGCTGAGCTCCGTCTACCACGTCAACACTTCTGACGCGGCCGTCATCCTCACGGCATTGAACTCTCTGGAAGATGGGCGCGCCGAATACGACGGCCACTCCCTCACGTTCATCGAGGGCACGACGCCGGCCCTGCTCAGCGCCCCCGATTGGCTGCCGCTCATCCAAGACGAGGACGTGAGCATCCAGAACCTGACGGCTCATCCGGAGGAGGGCTTCAACACCTTGTCTATCGACCCGCTGCAGCCGAACACAGGGCAGGCCCTGGAGACGCTGAACGAGTGGGCCCCGGACATCGAGCAGGTCGAGGTGCTCGGATCATCGATGAAGGTGACGACGGAGCTCCCGTTTTACGAGCTCGGACCGTTAGCTGAGGACGCCCAGTCCGCATCCGGGATGGTCGCCAGCGAAGGCCCGTGGGCGCAGGCGGAAGGCAGTGACGGGCGCATCCTGTCCATCGTCGATGACACCTCACCCCAGGACACCCTGGACATCGCCGAAGGCATCGACAGTGAGCACTGGCAGGTCCAGCGGATCTCCACGAACCTCGCCTCCATCGACATCACGGCACCAGACGATGCCGACGTCGACCCATCCCGCCTGTCCGACCTCGCCGACGAGCTGTCCTCGACAGAACTCCGCGAAGACGCCACCGTCAGTGTCGACGACGGCGCGCTCTTCGAGGGGAAGAACTCCGACCTTCAGGACCTCGCACCGACCATCACGCAGTTCGCGGCACAGGGATACACCGTAGGCTGGGCCCGGGAGGATCGAGGCCCGGGCGTCGACGCGCGTGTCTGGGTCGAGATGCCGCAAGATCAGGAGCTCACCGAGGATGAGGACCTCGAGGCTGCCATCGACGTCGCACGATCCCTCACTTGGCCGGGCGACGCTGCGATCACGCTCAGGACGAATCCCGAAGGCATGCTATCGACGGAGCAGAAGGAGGTGACCATCACGTCAACGACTACCGGTACGGCAGACGAGGTGGTGACCGACCCTGACCACCTGGTGAGCGAGAATCACGTCCGCGAGGCCTGGGACGCCACGGCTACGGACGACTGATACGACGTCGCCTACGCGCCTTCAGCCAGCGGCCTGCTGGACATCGTGACATCAGGCGGTGATGACGGTAATAAAACCATCCAGTCCGACGAAATCATCAGTGTTGCGGGTGATCACGACCGCACCGTGCGCGGCGGCAGTCGCCGCGATCATCAGATCGATCGCCCTGCCGCGGACCTCTCGACCACCTGCTAGGACGAGCCCACAGACTGTCTCATAGGCCTCCGCTGCCGCGTCGTCGAAGGGGACGCCGGGGCCGAGGACAGCCCGGAGGCGAGCGATGCGTGACTCCCGGTGTGCTCGTTCGATGGGGTCGGTGACCTTACGGACTCCGTAGGCGAGTTCAGCCCAGGACAGCGAAGAGACGGCCATCTCGTAGTCATGGTGCGGGAGTGCTTCGGCGACGAGCAGATTCGTGTCGAGGATGGCCTTCACTCGACACGTTCCCAGGGGTCGGTCACATCGACAGCCGCGCGTTCGATCGCGATCTCCCGGGCCCACGCATCGTCGGCCCCGAGCTCGCGGAGCACAGAGTCGATCTCATCACCCGGAACCCATCGAGGGTGCTTCCGAGCTGCGATCTCGGCCACCGGCTCACCGTGATCGGTGACAGTGTAGGTAGCACCCGCCTTGACCTCGCGGAGCATGCGCGTCGGGTTCTGCCGCAGCTCCCCGATGCTGATCGTCTTGGGCATCGAGACCTCCTCTAGATAATAGTCTAGATCGAAGATGGCGGAATGTCATCGAGTCAGCCGATAGTCGGCAACCCGTCGAGTTCCCCGAGGTCACGACGGGGGTGCAATGGGGCGAGAGTCTGGTTGCTCCGTCGCGGATGGATGTGGTCCGCGAGGCCATTCTCAGTACCTTCCTGGTAGCGCTGACATGTGCTGCTCATTGATCACTTGTACATTCGAACATTCATCGTCTCGGCGGAAACGTCTCTAAGGGCCGCACCACTGACCGCGAGCCGGGCCGTGTTGGGGCCTTGCACCGACCACGAAACCACTAGTGAAATATCCTGCACACCGGTGACTCACTAGGTACCGTGGGGACTCGTCCGAAGAGCGAGAATCAAGTATTACCGGGTCAGGAGTGATCAGCAATGGGCGTCCCCGCTGAGTCCAAGCCAGGGAAGAGATCGCTGTCGGAGGCCGTACACGAGCCGACCGCAAAACCTGCCCTAGGACGACCCCACGATCTCTTCGCCGCAGTTCTACTCGTGGTGTTCTTCGCAGCGTCGATGTTCTTCGTCGGTCACGATGACTTCGACGCCAACTGGCTCGGAATGCTGGTCTCACTCACTGGGCTGGTCGTTTCATTCCAGTACCTCAACCGAGCCTATGGCTTCCCCCAGCGACGCACGGAAGGCTATCCCCTCGGGACGGGGTTCGCATTTGTCCTCGGGGTCATGCTTTCAGCGCAGCTCATCGCCCCGGCCCTATACGCAGAACACTCAGCTCAAGGTCTTCCCGCACTGATCACCAGCTACCTCACCTTCGCGGTCATCGTCGTCGCCCCTGTCCGCATGGCCCTGGGCAAAGCGCCCATCAAAGACAAGGCGGAGCGCGGATAGAACGAGGTCGCTGAGTGGCTTGGTACTGCGTGGTGCGGTCTATCACGCGCGGAAAGCTCGACAGGCTGCCATAACGAGCGAAGAGGATCCAGAGTAGGGCTGTGGAGATCAGGGACAGTACACGAGCGGGGTTCAGCGCGTTCGCTACTCTCTGCATAGGGGTCCTATTATCCGGGCACTTGCAGGCCGAAGACCCCGCCTGGTGGAAAGTGGTTCTCTCGGGCATAGGCGTGGTCGCAGGCATCATCCTGACCATCACCAACCTGCTATGCGCTCGAGCAACATCACGGGCGAAACAGGAGGAACAGCCTCCCCAAATGGAGTAATTCTTGGCGCTCTCGGGTCTGTCTCACGCGTCCATAGCAGGCCACAGGCCGGCGACTGGCGGTATTCAGGCCGGACATCATGCTCCGAGCTGTTCGATCCCGCGCTCCTGCACCTGTTCTCCGGCTCTGACTCGCGCATAGCTCAATGTGTCCGTCGTCTGAGAGCTCTTTCGTCGCGTCCCGATTTCCTGAAGCGTTACTGCAGACCTGCCCATTCACCACAGATGGTGCAATGAGTTCTGCCTATGAGACCGCGGAAGTGTCATTAGCACCGCGCCCACCAGCTATTACCGCGAAACGTCAGCAACGGACAGGCCCGTAGGTTTTGAGCCCTTATGTCAGCGCGTAAGGGACCGAGGTGTGGGCAGAATCGGCCGTTACATACATAAATCCAAATTTGTGTGCGGATCGGATGCATTTCATGGTCGTATAAGGCCTATAACGCTTCTCTGGCCGCATACTGGCCCCACCCGTAGGCTGATCTGCAGATACGTTGTCAATAATGACGCCGGGGGAAGCGATGACGGAACATGTCGATGAGGGTGCAGCTGGTGAAACTTCTGGTCAACCTCTCTACGGAGCAACATGGGGTCAGGCCATAGTTAGGTTTTTCAAGAAATACGCCCGGTTCAAAGGTTACGCCTCACGATCCGAATCGTGGTGGGCTATCGCCTCGATTTTCGGCACCCACCTGGCCATAGCTGTGATGGCAGCAGTGCTAATCATCGTCTTCTTTAGGGACGACGTTGTTGTAGTCAACTCTGAAGGTCCAGGGGGTGTTCTCCTCTTTCCTGGTCCCAGTGGCGTGATTCTCGGTGCTTCCCTTGTACTGCAGATGCTGGTATTTGTCGTCGCTGTCGTGCCAGCACTGTCCTTGACGTGGAGGCGCTTGCATGACGCGGGTCTTCCCGGGCCGATGGTTTTCCTATGGTTCGTTCCGCTGGCGGGGTGGTTCGTTCTCGTGGTCTTCCATGTATTGCCATCCCAGCCGGAGCAGAGAAGACCAGAATGGGACGACCCACGTGACGCAGTACCAAGAACCAGTCGGAGCCCGGATTCTTAGTGGGGCTATGTCTGGTTGGGTGAAGTTGTGCGCCACGCGTATTGATCGGGCAGGCATGACCGACGGCCAGCTCAAGGACCCACATTCAAAGACGGAAGGTGATGACAGTAGTCATAATCTGTCGTCGCTCCGTTGACGCAGGGTCACCAATGGGTTCTTAGCCCTCCACGGTGAAGAGCACAGTAAAGCGTTCACAGACAACTGGCATGTCCGGCTCGAATCCCCGTGGATTGTCAGAATAGTTGCGCCAAAACTGCTCGTGCGCTTCCCGCCAGTACTGCAATGTCCGATCACCCTCGCCTTCAGCGTAGGCATGAGATTCGTCCACTTCATTGAACGGGCATACGTAAACGTTCTGCACCTGGATGAGGGCGTTCGGTCTACCATCGCCGTCTAAGAGGATCGCAAGTTCCCCAAGTGTGGGCAGCGGATCGTCTTTGGCTTCGTAGTCCCAGAGCGAGGACGCTGTGCTGGTCTTAACTCCACGAAGTACTAAGTCCAGCAAGTCATTTGCCTGATCTGCTGTGGCACCGAAGGACCACGCTGCTGGTGGTTCCTCTGGCAAGTTGGGGTGACTCTGGCGTGCAAGTGACCAAAAGGTTTCGGGGGTCATGACGCCACTGTAGTGCCGTATATTCTCTTGGCTCCAGGCATACGGTGGCTGCTGTCTTGCGCTCTTCGATGCCTCGGATCACGTCGATGTCGAGTTAGTAGCCGTTGTGCTGAAGAACGTAACCCAGCTCGTCACGGGTCAGTTCGCGCAGCTCCCGGTGGTAACAAGACGGCTAGTGAGGTGGAATGGATGGCTGCGCTCTTTACGCATTTGCTCACGGTGGAGGTAGCGCAACAGTGCTCACACTGCGCCCCCTCTCCAATTCGCGGTCTCCCCGCACCACGCAACCCGTCAGCGACGCAGGCTCAGAGTGGTTTTCTCAGGAGCAGGGGAACGGCCCCGCACCAACAGCCAGGGGACGTACGGGCGGGCCGGGGATTGCCCGGGTGCCCACTCGCCCCGAGCCGAGCTCCTCGCGCGACCGCGGCCTACGAGAACTCCCCGCGTAGGTAGCGCTGGTGGGCGTCGATCGCCGCTCGCACGGGGATCGCGACGTCCAGCAGCTGCGGGCCGTGATCGAACGTCGACTCGCCCCGGCGCATGGCGTACCGTGCTGCGGTCACCGGCGACCCGACCCGCGTCCCGTCATGTCTGACGACGAGCACCTGACCGCGGTGCATGTGTCGGGTGTCCACCCGCACCACGGCCACGTCATGCCACGGTACGTGCACCGTGCGGAAGATGCCGCGCGCGGTGAC
>DXGD01000498.1 GCA_019114115.1 Candidatus Nesterenkonia stercoripullorum | reverse complement strand
CGCGGCGGCGAAAAGCACTGCCGGATCCTCCGGGGGAAGCTCATGGGTGATCACGCCCTCGATGCCAGGACGCTCAGCGAGCAGCTTCAGGGCGCCGTCGATCTCGTCGGCAAACCGGAAGGTCCCGACGTAGCGCACCTCCTTGGAGATGAACGGCGAGAGATCGACAGGACGCGGTTCCGCGGGCATCATCCCTACCTGCACGATCACACCAGCAGGCCGTACCGCGCGAAGGACCGCGTTGACCGACGGCGCTGCTCCCGAGCACTCAAGGACGAGGTCATACGCGGATTCCTGGAGCTCTTCCCGCGTCACGTCGACGACCGTATCGGCTCCCTGCTCGCGAGCCCGGCGCAGCGGCCCGGGCAGCACATCGGTGGCGGTGATCTCGGCGGCTCCCGCAGCTGAGGCGGCAGCGACGGCGAGCAGGCCCACCGGACCGGACCCCGTCACCAGCACCCGCGCCCCCTCGATCCTGGCGCCGACCAGTCGCGCCTGGGTCAGCGCGTGGAGAGCGACGCCGAGCGGCTCGGCTAGCACTGCGCGCCGGATCGGCAGATCTTCGGGAAGCGCCCGGATCATGTGCCGCTCCACGACGAGGTACTCGCTGACTGCCCCTTGAGTGTGCGGCCAGGTCGAGGCGCTGCCCAGGTAGGAGCCGCCGGGCCAGAGCTGGGGTGCATCAGCGAAACGATCGTCTCGGGTGCCGAACCGCGCGGGATGGACGGTGACGCCCGTGCCGTCCGCGAACTCGCCCGCCGGGTCGTAGTCGACTGTGCCCGAGAGCTCGTGTCCGGGAATCAGCGGCTCTCGCACGACGAATGCGCCGTTCGCCCCCTCGAAGAAATAGTGGAGATCGGAACCGCAGATCCCCACATGCTCCACACGCAGTCTGACCTGGCCGGGACCAGGATCCTCCAGCACGGTTGAGCGGACCTCTGCCTGCTCCCGGGCGTCGATGAACAAGGCCCGGCTCGTCAAGGTGGTCGCCTCATGCGTCACTTCAGATCGCCCCATCTCAGACCACCGCCGTCATTCCGCCGTCGACGAAGAGGTTCTGCCCCGAGACGAAGCTCGAGGCGTCGGAGGAGAAGAACAGGAGCGCTCCGGAGAGCTCGTCCAGTGACCCCCAACGGCGCGCCGGCGTGCGCTGGGTGAGCCACCCGCTGAACGCCTCGTCGTCGACCAGTGCCCGGTTCATATCAGTGGCGAAGTACCCCGGGGATATCGTGTTGACCTGGATGTTGTGCCGGGCAAGGTCCGCCGTCATACCTTTGCTCAGCTGTGCCACGGCTGCCTTGGTCGCAGAGTAGGGAGCAATCGTCTCTCGCGCGAGCAGGGACTGGACTGAGCCGATGTTGACGATTTTCCCCGACCCGCGCTCGATCATGCCCGGCAGCAGCTGCCGGGACACGTAGAACACGCTGTTCAAGTTCGAGCTGACCACGTCGTCCCAGTCTCCCGAATCGAAATCCTGCAGCGGAGCGCGCCGCTGCAGCCCGGCGTTGTTGACCAGGATGTCCGGCACTCCGTACTCCGCGAGGACATGCTCCAGTGCTGCGCGGACCGCGGCGTCGTCGGTGACGTCGAAGCTCACCGCTGCGGCTGGATGCCCTGAACGCTCCTCCATCTCCAGCCGCACCGTCTCCAGAGCCTCCGGGTCCCGGCCATGCACGATCAAACGGGCACCGGAATCGGCCAGAGTGCCGGCAAGAACCCGGCCCAGCCCGCGGGACGATCCAGTGACCAAGGCAAGCCGGCCAGACACGTTGAACAGGTCCCTCGCGGTGCTCGAGGCTGCGGGCTGCTCCCCCGCGGAGTCGGATGCTGGCATATGATTTCCCTTCTTCAGGTACGGATGGATGACGCAGCCGGTAGTCCCACAGCCGCGTGGTGCGGTGTGGGACTACCGGTGCTCCAGGATCAACGCAGAGCGGTACGCAGCCCCATCAGTCGTTCGACGATGATGACGATCAGCAGCGAGAACAGGATCAGAATGACGGACAGCGCCGCGACCGCGGCGTCAGCCGACTGCTCCACATACCGAAGAACGTGAACCGGCAACGTCGGTCGGCCCGATTCTGCCACGAACAGGGAGATGACTGCCTCATCGAAGGACACGATGAACGCGATCACCCCTCCCGCGATCACCCCGGGCGCGATGATCGGCAATGTCACCCGGCGGAAGACGGTGAATCGTCCGGCGCCCAGCACTCGTGCTGCCTCTTCACATGACGTGTCCGAGGTGAGCAGTGCCATCAGAGTGGTGCGGATGATGTACGGGAAAGTGATCGCGAAATGACCGATGATGATGCCCAGGTACGTGTTGGTCAGTCCGATCGGGCCGAGGATGAGCACCAGCCCCACTGCCAGCACGATAGTGGGCACCAGCAGCGGAGAGAGGAAGAACGCGGAGAGCGCGCCCTTGCCGCGGAACTCGTATCGGTTCAGGGCCAGGGCCGCCGGAACGCCGCACAGCAGCACGAGTGCCGTGGAGGAGCTCGCCGTGATGAGGGTGGTCTGGAGACCTTCGATGAACTGCGACTGCTCAGGCAGGACTCTGTACCAGTCCAAGGTGAAATTCTCCGGGGGCCAGGAGAGGTACTGGTTCCCGTTGAAGGACATCACGAAGATGATGACCAGCGGTGCTGCTAGGAACAGGTAGGACGCCAGGACGATGAGCAAGAATGCGAGACGTCCAATATTCGTCCGTGCTTTGAATGGTACCGGTTCAGCACTCATCGTCACTCTCCCTCCAGTTTCTTGGTCAGCGCCTGGTAAAGCCCCACCACTGTGCCGAACAGGATCAGCAGGATGACCGCCAAGGCAGCGGCGAAGGGCCAGTTCAGCAGTTCAGTGGTCTGGTCGTAGATCGACGTGGCCAGCACCTGGACCACGCCACCGCCCAGCAGCCTGGGCGTGACGAAGGTGCTGATCGACAGAACGAAAACCAGCAGGAACGCCGTGAGGATACCGGGAAGGCTCAGCGGCAGCGTGATCCGCAGGAACGTGGTGAACCTATTGGCGCCCAGGGACGACGCCGCCTCCTCCAGCTGCGGGCTGAGCCGGCCGAAGCCTGAGATCATCGCGAGGATCGCGTACGGCATGAAGATCTGCACCAATCCGATGATCACCCCGGACATGTTGTTCGCCAGCTGCAGCGGCGAGGAGATGATTCCCAGGTTCATCAGCGCGGTATTCAGGATGCCGTCATTGGAGAGGATCACCATCCATCCGTAGGTCCTCACCACGTCGCTGGTGAGCAGCGGGGCAAGGGCGATCGCAATGAGAATGCCCTTCCACCGGCTCATTGTCCGGGTCAGGAACAGGGCGATCGGGTACGAGACGATGATACACAGCGTCGCGCTGATCACGCCCATGGAGAACGTGTTCCAGATGACCCACCAGTAGTAGGAGTCCGTTAGCGGATCCAGGATGGTCTGCAGCGTGAACGTCTCGATGACGACGCCGCTGCCCGCCCCTTCGTTGAAGGCCATCCGGATCATCCACAGCATCGGGACGATGAAGCTGATCGTCAGACCGATAAGGGCCGGTACGAGCAGGCCCCCTGAGGTCAGACGGTTGCGCCTGGCGGTGCGACGTTCCTGCGTGCCAGTGGGCTTTGCACGCCCCGAGGCCTCACGAGTGGAAATTGCCTGCGTGGTGCTCACGAGACCTCCTCCGGGAGAACCAGCGCGTCGGAGGCCTTCCACGAAACAGCCGCCTCATCGCCGACTCTCAGCTGATCCTGGCCCGCCGTGAGCATCTCGGCCGTGAAGAGGTCCTCTCCCACTCTGACGCGGTAGCTGATGGAATCGCCGGTATAGCTCGTCGATTCAACACTGCCGCGCAGTCCCTCGGCGTCGCTTCCAGAGGGGCCTGCTCTGAGCCGGTGCGGCCGGACGAGAACGTGACGGGTGGTACCGGCCATCCCCGGTTCCCCGACTGCGAGGAAACGTCCGTGGTCAGCCACACTGATCTGGTACTGGACAAGGCCTTCGCCCTGATCCTCGCCCTCGGCGTCGATTGAGGCCTGGATCAGGTTGGCACGACCGATGAAGTTGGCCACGAAGCGAGTTCTCGGCCGCTCATAGATATCCCGCGGTGACCCGAACTGCTCGATGAGGCCTCCGTTCATCACAGCGATACGGTCGGCCATATCGAGCGCCTCGTCCTGATCGTGCGTGACGAACAGGGTGGTGGCCCCGGTGCGCTGCTGAATCTGCCGAATCTCGGTCCGCATCGTCTCGCGCAGCTTGGCGTCCAGATTCGACAGCGGTTCATCCAGCAGCAGAAGCGTCGGCTCCACAACCAGGGCGCGAGCCAGCGCGATGCGCTGCTGCTGACCACCTGACAGCGCCTTGGTTCGACGCTTTGCCAGGTGGTCCAGCTGCACCATCTCCAGAGCCTGCTGGACCAGGCGCTCTTGATCCTGCTTCGGTCTCTTGCGCATCTGCAGACCGAATGACACATTCTCCGCCACGTTCATGTGGGGAAAAAGCGCATAGGACTGGAAGACCATACCCATACCGCGCTTATGCACAGGCGTATTGGTGATGTTCTGCCCATCGACCATGATGCGACCGGCACTGGGGTCGAGCAGACCGGCGACCATTCGCAACGTGGTCGTCTTGCCGCAGCCAGAAGGGCCCAGCAGTGCCACCAGATGCCCGTCCTCGACGTCCATGTCGAGTCTGTCGACGGCGGGCGGAATGCTGCTCGCGTAGCTTTTAGTCAGTCCGACCAGGGACAGCTTGGATTCTAGAGTGTTCACTGGAGTCTCCACGGGTGCATCGGGTGTTCGAGTGCTCAACGGCTGCAGAGGCACTAGTTGTTGACGATCTCGCGGTTCCAGCGGTCGGACCACTCATCGCGTACGCCGGCGAGCCACTCCTGATCCAGCGGGATCACGGCATCGTCGCCCATTTCGACCAAGCGGTCGGAGACCTCATCGGGAAGCTCCGCATTGTCCACGCTCGGTGCGTAGAACATCGCTTCCGCGAAGGCCTCCTGGGCTTCCGCGGAGAGAGCGTAGTCCATGAAGGTCTTGGCGGCCTCAGGATTCGGGGCATCCTCGGTCAGGTTGATGGTGTTGATCTGATACACAGTGCCCTCGTCGGGCACGGTGGCACCGATCGCGCCATCGGAGTCGTCGGCGTAGTACTGTGCGCGGGCGTTCTGGCCGACGCCCAGGACAGTCTGGCCCGTCATGACACTCTGGTATTCGTCGGGGTTCGGCGCCCAGCTCTGCACGTTGGGGGCCAGGTCCTGCAGCTTCTCGACGGCCTGATCGATGGATTCGGTGAAGTCTTCACCGAGCATATCGGCGGTGATCGCGGTCAGGTTGATGCCGATGCCCGAGGGTGGGGCCACCACATTGACCTGGTTGCGGTAGTCCTCGTCCCAGAGGACCTCCCAGCTGTCCGGGGCGGAGTCGAACTCATCGCTGGAGTACAGCAGTGAGACTGCATCGAGCATGACAGTGGGGCCGTAGCCGTCCTCGTTGACCAGGTCCTCGTTGACGTTCGCCAGGTTCGGAACATCCTCTTCAGTCACTTCGCTGAAGATCCCCTGCTGGTTGCCGCCGTTGGAGATCGCGACGTCCATGATGGCGATGTCCGTGGTGCGATTCCCCCCTTCCGACTGGATGGCGCTGAGCATCTCGGCGGAGGAACGGTTCGAGTTGTAGTCGACGCTGATGTCGGGGTATTCCTCAAGGAAGGGGTCGATCACGGCCTCGCGGTACTGCTCTTCCCAGATGCCGGAGTATCCGATGATACTGATCTCCCCGGAGGTGGCCGATCCCTCGACATCGTCAGAGCCCGAGTCTGAGCACGCGCTCAGGCTCAGGGCTCCGACCGCCAGCACGGCTGAGGGCAAGGCCAGACGGCGTCCGATTCCGGAATTCATAAGAGGGCTCCTTCGCACCAGGCAACGATGTGACCCCATCGCGGTTCAGGCGCCGCAGACGCGTCTCATGTGGTCTGGGACTCACCATCGCGGGGTGTGACCAGTATTGCCGGAGCCACAATACGCAAGCAATGATATTGCCATACAGTTGCCAGAATCTACCCGCTGATACGGTAATCCAGTCTTAGCCTCATGCGTATTGGCACAATGTTTGCCACTTATATAGCCATGCGGGAGCGTGGCGAGGGGATCAGCCCGCCGCCTCGACGTCCTCGTTCACCCAATCGAAGGAGCGCTCGACGGCGTGCTTCCACATCCGCAGGGCGCGTTGGCGGTCATCCTCGGCCATCGAGGGAGTCCAGCGCTTGTCCTCAGCCCAGTTGCCCGCGACCTCTGCGGTGTCCTTCCAGAACCCGACCGCGAGCCCAGCCGCATAGGCCGCGCCCAGCGCAGTCGTTTCGATGACCTGCGGTCGCACGACGTCGACGCCGAGCATATCGGCCTGGAACTGCATCAGCAGCTCGTTGACGACCATCCCGCCGTCGACCTTCAGCTCGTTGAGTGCGGTATCGGAATCGCTGTTCATCGCCTCCACGACTTCGGCGCTCTGGTATGCGACGGACTCCAGGACGGCGCGGCAGAGGTGGTACTGGTTCACGTACCGGGTCAGACCGACGATGACGCCGCGCGCATCGGGCTTCCAGTAGGGGGCGAAGAGTCCGGAGAAGGCCGGGACCACATAGGCGCCCCCGTTGTCCTCCACCTCAGCGGCTTTCTTCTCGATCTCCGGGGCCGAGGAGATCAGCCCCATGTTGTCGCGAAGCCACTGCACGAGGGAGCCGGTCACCGCGATGGAGCCTTCCAGGGCGTAGACGGGCTTCTCCTCTCCCAGCCGGTAGGCCACGGTGGTGAGCAGGCCGTTCTTCGATTCCTCGATTTCCTCGCCGGTGTTCATCAGCATGAAGTTGCCGGTGCCGTAGGTGTTCTTGCCCTGCCCCGGCTCGAAGCACGCCTGGCCGAACGTCGCCGCCTGCTGATCGCCCAGGATCCCCGCGATCGGCGTGTCGATGAGCAGCCCCTGCTTGCGCCCGTACCCGTAGACCTCGGAGGAGGAGACGATCTCCGGCAGCATCGATGTGGGGATCCCCATCTCCTCGCAGATCTGGTGGTCCCAGGCCAGCTTCCTGATGTCCATGAGCATCGTGCGCGAGGCGTTGGTGACGTCGGTGATGTGACGGCCGCCGTCGACCCCTCCCGTCATGTTCCAGATCACCCAGGAGTCCATCGTGCCGAAGAGGAGGTCTCCCGCATCGGCCCGCTCCCGCGCGCCGTCGATGTTGTCCAGGATCCAGCGGACCTTCGGTCCCGCGAAGTAGGTGGCCAGCGGGAGGCCGACACGGGACTTGTACTTGTCGGGGCCTTCGTCTCCCGCAAGTTCCTCGCAGATCTTCTGAGTGCGGGTGTCCTGCCAGACGATGGCATGAGATACCGGCTTGCCGGTGTTCTTGTCCCACACCAGAGTGGTCTCACGCTGGTTCGTGATTCCTACGGCCGCCAGCGCGTGCCGGTTGATATCGCAGTCGGTCA
>DXGD01000497.1 GCA_019114115.1 Candidatus Nesterenkonia stercoripullorum | reverse complement strand
GCAGCGGCGTGGCCCGGCTCGGTATCCCTCTTTCAGCCGTGTTGGTCCTTGCGGTGCTGCTACTGAGCTGGCTGGGCGTCTCGTGGATCACCCGGGTCGCAGCGGAGCCTGAAGATATTCCGCAGGGCCCGGATCTCGCACAGGGCGACGGCGGTGATGACGGGGAGGAGTCTTCGGCAGAAGCCACCGGGGAGGCCTCAGAGGGCGCAGGCGGCGCAGCCGAAGCTGGGGCGCCAGGGGAAGCCGGCTCGGCGGGTACCGGTGCTCCACAGGCTGCTGGGGGAGCAGCCGAGACTCAGAGCACGTCCTCGGAAGCTGGCCAGGCACAGGCGATCGTGCACGTCATAGGGGCGGTGCAGGAGCCCGGGGTTGTGGAGATCCCTGCTGGAGCCCGAATCTTCGAGGCGGTGGACGCGGCAGGTGGAGTATCGAAGGACGCCGCACTGGAGGGCATCAACATGGCAGCCCCGATCCACGACGGCATGCTCATCTGGGTTCCCACCCGAGAAGAACTGGAAGAAGGTGCCGCTCCGCCAGCCGAGAGCGTCGGAGAGCCCGGGTCCTCCTCCGGTTCCGCCGCAGGTGCGCCTGGCAGCTCTGGTTCTGGCGCTTCTGGGTCCGGCGGAGCGATCAACGTCAATACGGCCGATGAGACACAGCTTCAGGAGCTCTCGGGCATCGGACCCGCACTCGCGCAGCGCATCATCGAGCATCGCGAGAGTAACGGGCCCTTCACGAGCCTGGAGGACCTGGGCGCAGTCCGGGGCATCGGGCCAGTCATCCTCGAAGATCTCTCCGACAAGGTCAGCTGGTGAGCTCTGAGAGGTCTGAGGGGTTGTCCGGACCAGGTGGTGGCACATCCTCGGGCGACGGCCTTTCCCGTGCAGATACTGCGTCTGTGCTGAGTAGGCAGCCCAGCCGGCGACTGGACTTTCGTCTGCTGCCCGCGGCAGCAGCGGCGTGGGTCTGCGCGTGGGCAGGCGTCCACAGTTCCTGGCGGACTGCTTCCGCCGTCGTCGGCGTCATGGTGCTGGGGATCTGCGTGTGCCTGGTGTGTCTCATGTTCAGATGGGTCGCCTCGAGGCTTATGGCACGCACCAGAGGCCCCCGCCACAGCCGCACACACGCCGTGCAGTGGCTGGCCCACCTTGTACTCGTGCTGACTGTCTCCGCCGCCGTCTTGGCGACATGCGCCATGACCCAGCGTCACCATGATGCCTCGGGATGGACAGCTGCGGTGAGTGGGGAGACGCCCTTCGAGGTCACGCTGAGGGTCACCGGAGATGCCCAGGTGCTGGATCGGCCGGGCTTCGCCGGTGAAGATCGGGTGCTCGCACAGACCCGCGTCATGACAGCGGAATTGCCGCGACACGAGGCCACCATCGATCCTCAGGCGGACGCCGCGCTGATCGCCTCTGTGCCTGAGGACACCGACGCGGGAACGTTCCTCACCGCTGGGCACACCTACCGGGTCACGGTGAAAGCACAGGCCTCCGACCCCGGACAGCGCAGCACCGCGCTGCTGTTTCCGTTCGGCGACCACGCTGTGGAGCCCTTGGGCCCGGACGGAGAAGCCAGCATCACGGATGTGTTCAATGCCTTGCGAGCCGCTACTGCCCGGGCGGCCGCCCATGCCGTCGGTGATGCTCCGGGTCTTCTTCCCGGGCTGATCCTGGGTGACCGTTCCCATCAGGACGCTGATCTGGACGAGGCGATGCGCGATGCCGGGCTCAGCCACCTGACCGCGGTGAGCGGGGCCAATTGCGCCTTGATCCTGGGATCATTATGGGCGGTAGGGCGTGTGCTGGGCCTTCCGAGATGGACGATGCTGCCTATCGGCCTTGCGGGCCTGGCTCTTTTCATCCTGCTGGTCCACCCTGAGCCCAGCGTCATCCGAGCCGGCGTCATGGGTGGTATCGGCGCTCTGTCGTTGTTCGCTGGACGAGGCCGGACCGCCCTGTCCCTGCTGTGCGTCTGCGTTCTGGTGCTGCTGGTCTACGACCCCTGGTTCAGCACCGCACCTGCTTTCCAACTCTCAGCAGCGGCAACGCTGGGGATCATTCTCGCGGGGACGCCCGCCAAGGAATGGATGGAGCAGTGGCTGCCCGGGATCGTGGCAGGGCCCCTGGCCCTCGCGTTCTCCGCTCAGCTGTTCGTCACACCTATCCTGCTGCCGCTGTCCTCATCGATCAACACCTATGCGGTCCCGGCCAATCTGCTCGCAGCGCCTCTGGTCCCTTTCATCACAGTTCCGGGCACAGTGGCTGCTCTAATCTCGACGACGCTGCCATGGCTTTCGTCGATCATCCTGTGGTGCTCGGGGATCGCGGCGGCCGGCATTGGGGCGGTGGGACGCTTCACAGCGGCACTGCCGCAGGCGACTGCGCCGTGGCCCGAGGGGCCATGGGGCGCTGTACTCGTCGTGACCTACAGCGCGGCGGCTGTCGTACTCGTGCATATGCTCGTGACACGACGGTCTGACGCTCATAATGGGCAGGGTCCCGAGGTGGGTCAAGACCATCCCTCGGCTCAGGCGGGCTCAGGAACGCCGCCGGGCCGGACGCTACGGTGGCGGAGAGTCCGGGTGCTGTTCTGGACCCGTGTGGTGGTGCTTGGCTCCGCCGGTGGGACACTGTGCGCGCTGGTCGTCCCTGCAGGTACGCTTCTGCTGGGTTCAGGCCTCCCAGAGCACTGGCGGATCGCCCTGTGCGACGTCGGGCAAGGGGACATGCTGGTAGTCCGCACAGGTGCTGAGGCTGGCATCATCGTGGACACCGGTGAACAACCTGGGCCGGCCGCCGAGT
>DXGD01000496.1 GCA_019114115.1 Candidatus Nesterenkonia stercoripullorum | reverse complement strand
ATGGAGCCCGAGCTGCCGGTCGGCTCGCTCGCCCTGACCAGGGCCGTGCCGGCATCTGAGGTAGGCAGGGGCGATATCGTCACGGCGCCGCGTCAGGACGGCGACGGACTGGTCACCCACCGCGTGGTGGGGGTCGAATCGGCGCCCGACGGCATCACTCTGCTCACCCTGCGCGGGGACGCCAACGATGCGGACGACCCCTCGCCCTATCCCGTCCGGGAAGTGGGTGAACACGTGATGACAGTGCCGTATATGGGTCATCTGGCGCTCTTCCTGCGGACGCCGTTCGGGCTCGTCGTCACGCTCGGCGTGCTGATCGGCTCGTTCTTGATCCTCTCTCCGCCACGCACAGCAGGTGCCGGTGCCCGTGACGGTGGCGGGGCCGGTGCTGGGGTCCCAGACCCGGACAGCCGGAAGGCGAGACGGCTGCTGAGACGGCGGCACCGCAGCCGCTCCCTCGAATCGGCCGAGGGGCTGAACCGCCACCGGGCAAAGCACGCCGCCGACCACTGAACGGCGGGCGTCCGAGGCGGCCGCCGCGGCGTTCAGCGCAGGGACTCGACAAGCCGGAAGAGGTCCTCCCGGTTCCTGATCCCGGTCTTGGAGGCCGCCCGGGCGATGTGGTTCTCCACGGTGCGCACGCTCAGACCCAGCCGTTCGGCGACGTCGCGATTGCTCCGTGTCCCCGCCAGCAGGACGACCTCACGCTCCCGGCTGGTCAGGGACAGCCCCGCGGAGACGGTGCCGATATCCGGCGGTCGGGGAGCCGTGCTGATCAGGGGGTCCAGGGCGTGCTGCGCGACGGCTTCCAGGTCGCGCGAGCGGGCGTCATCCCCGTCGGACAGCGAGAATCTGGAGGCGGAGAGCAGGAGCGAGCGCAGCACGCTCGCCTGATCCGGTGAGCTTCGCTGACGCAGGAAGGCTCCGAGCCGATCAGCGGAGGCTCCGCCGTCGATGAGCGCGGTGAGCTCGGCCGCGCTGGCGTACACCGGGATGTCGCCGTCTCGCAGGGCGTTGCGAAGCTCGCGGGAGGTCGCCGTGCCGTAGGCATGGACCAGGACGGACGCTGCGGTCTGTGCCGCAGCCGTGTGGTACCCCAGGTCGCGACGACGCCGTACTGTCTGGGCGGCCAGCCTGTCCGAGGCCGCGGCCGGGCCGTTCACGACGAGCATGGGCTGGACGGCGTCGGTCCCCATGCCGAGGAACGGCCCCGGCTGGGGCATCAGCGTGGCCGACTCGCTCAGGAACGAGTCCCGTGGATCGAAGCCTCCGCTGAACAGCGAGGCCAGGCCCTGCATGGTCAGAGCAGCGGAGTACATGGCGGTGTAGTCGAGCCCCGGGCGGCCCACGAGGACCATGGCGTCGAGGCTGCGCTGCACGCCTGGATACTCCCCGAGGAAATGCTGCGCCATCACCGAGGTGTAGGCCGAGGACATGAACAGAGCCCGGTCCAGGGTCTGCTCAGCAAGCCCCAGGTCCGCCCCGGCCGACTCAAGGGACCCGCGGACATCGCCTTCGAAGAACTGCAGTGCCTGCCGGCCCCAGTTTGCAGGCCGTTCGGACACGGGGACGAAGGAGTCAGCGATGGCTCGTGCCTCGCCCACGCGGCCGGCAGCCAGCAGCACCAGCACAGCGCAGACGCCGCGGATGCCCGCCGGATCCTCACCTGGCTCCTTCAGCGCGTCGATATCGGCGGGAACCCCGCGCCCGGTCATCACGGAGATCAACGCCATCACCGCCTCGGCAGAACCACGCCACGGCGGGTGAACCCTGGCGAACTGTTCCAGCAGCTCGTAGGCGGCATCGACATCGTGCCGCTGGACCGCGGCCCACTGTGCGCGTGCATAGGCGAGCCCGAAGGACGCGGCGTCCGCAGGACGACCATCCGTCCTGGTGGACGCGAGCACCCGTTCCAGCTCCTCGCTCTGACGAGGGTCGCCCGAGGCGGCCGCATAGTACGCCAGGGCGTTCTCGATGCTCGGCTCCTTCAGCCACGCAGTGAGCGAGCGGCCCGTCGCCTCCACTGCTGTCTCGACGAAACGTGTCGCCAAGGATGAGAGCTCCTCCGGGGCGCCACACCAGTCCGGGGCCTTCGCGGAGGGCGTTCCCACGGTCAGCGCAGGGATCCGCTCGGGGCTGAACCGCTCGGCGATGATCGGAGGCCACACCACGAGCCCCGGCGTGCCTGTGACCGCCGAGGGCCTGACGAAACCGCGCTCAGTGGCGTAGTGCAGGGTCTCGGCCCCGTACGAGCCCGTGAGCTGCCCGGCTGTCAGGGACGGGTCGCGGGCAAGAGCTCGGAGCAGCTGCACGACCCCCGGCGGTTCCTCCACCAGGAGATCGTCGACGACGGGGGCCATATCCAGGTTCCACATCGAGTAGCCCACCTGGCTCCACGCTCCGTCGCGGAGCTCCAGCAATCCGCGATGCCTTGCGCTGCCCACGAGGGTCTCGATGAGCCGAGGCAGGCCGCCTGTCTTCGTCAGCACCCGGGTCAGCGTCCCCGGGGACAGCGGATCCCCTAGGATGTCGCGTGCGAGCGCACCGGCCCCGGGGAGATCGAGCGGCCGGGTGGTGATCACGTGCTCCGGCCAGCGAAGGGGCAACCCGCTGGAGAGACGGCTCTCCCGCAGGATCTGCGACGGCGGTGCGGCATCCCGCGATCCATTCCGTCCGTCCGATCCGCTCAGATCGCCAGATCCACTCAGGGCGCCCGATCCACTCGGTCCCCCCGATCCTTCCGGCTCGCCCGACCCGCCCGCGCCGCCGGACTCGTCCGGGGGTGCGGCTGAAAAGCTGCCCCTGGGCGTGTGATCGGTGAGGATCGTGCGGACGCCGGTGCGTGCGCGGATGGTGGCCAGGGCACGCCGGGAGACGGCGTCGAGCTGGTGCGTATCGTCTACGAGGAGGACGGCGTCGGGGGTGAGGCTCCTGCACACCTGGTCGATCAGTGAGGTGAGATTGGGGTTCTGCGGATCCAAGCCCAGATCGAGGACCAGCTGGGAGAGCACATGGCGCGGCGAGTCGCGGGCAGAGGGCTCGCCGCTGCACCGGTGGACGGTGTCGCCGGTGCGTTCCAGCGCTTCCGCGACCTCAGCGGCGATCTGGGACCGTCCGCTGCCGCGGTCTCCGCAGATCCGCACGCTCCACCCGTCGCGCAGGGCCGTCTTCGCCTGTCCGATCTCCTCCGCGAAGATCATCGTGAGCCCCTCTTCCCCAAGCCGCTGTCATGGCCGGCCTCACCCACACTGCGTGACCTAGGAAGCTTGGCCTCCCCACGAGAACGGGCCGCGCCGTGGCCAGCCTATGCCTATACTCCCTCGGCGCATGAGTGTTCAGATAATCCTATGCCGGCCTGCAGCGCACAGGACTTCGTGGCTGGCGGGATCGGAGAGTCGCGGTGAAGCGGGCTCCGCATCCCGATCACTGACTCGGCCACGGGCGAGCTGACGTGATCGCTTCCTGCCAGTGCAAGCGACCGCTGAGCACGAAGCGGAATTCCGTGCCGTCAGTGGTGAAGACTGACAGCGAGTTCGGGGCCAGCGGGATGATGTTCAGGAACTTCGTCCAGCTCGGCTGAATCCGGCCGAGCGCCGTCAGGGGAATCTCCGTGGCTCCGCCCTGGATGTTGAACTGGTGAGCGGTGAAGATCAGTCTCTGATCCGTCAACTGCAGCTTCCCACCGACTGTCTCGCGTCCGCGCTGCAGGTTGGCGCGGCCGGCCTTGATCTCGTGCTCTCCGGGGTGCAGTTCCATCGACGTCGTGCTCCTTCAGCTGGTGATATCCCTGCTCACGACCCTAACCCGGTGGCTAGCCGCATCAGGTCCGTGTCGAGGTCGATCTCCAACTCAGCGCCCCCTGCGCTGCCGTAGGAGTGCTGGTACTTATGCCACGTCTGCCCGCGCACCGTATCGCGGAACCGGCCTGAGGCCAGTGCCATCAGCTCCGTGGCCGCGCGGGTGATCCGATCGCCGAAGGCGGCACTCGTCCAGTCGTCGGGGTCCGCATAGAGCGAGGTCGGCACGGTCACCGTGCGCATATAAGCGAACAGTCCGCGCAGCTGATCGTCGACGACGAGCGCGTGACGTGGGCTGCCCCCAGTGGCTCCCACCGCGACCGGCGTGCCGATGAGCAGATCGCTGTCCAGGATCTGGAAGAACGAGGTGAACAGCCCGCTGGCTCCGGCCTTGTACACCGGGGTCGCCGCGATCATCGCGTCGGCCTCGCCGAGAGTCTGTATGGCCTCGCGCAGCGGCGCTGAAATGTGCTGCGAGACGATGGCCGTGGTGATGTCCGTGGCCAGCGTCTTCAGGTCCAGCATGATGGTCTGGACGTCCATGCCGAGCTCGGCGCCACGGGAGGCGGCGGCCTCGGCCATCCGCCCTGCCAGCATCCCCGTACTCGATGGTGTGCTGGTCCCCGCGTGGACGACGGCGACCCGGGTAGGGCGCTGTTCCTCTGGGGTGTAGCTCTCATATGTCGTGGTCATAGGGTCTCCTTCGCATGTCATATGGCGCTGTGCGGGGCTCTGCGCGCGGCGAGCTTGCGGCACAGCTGGTCCAGCTGGGCGATCTCTTCGTCATCGAGAGCCGCACTGACCTCGCGGGCCACGCTGCGGGCGTGGGCCCGGCCGACGCGTCGTTGGATCTGCCGTCCTTTATCCGTCAGGGAGATCCGCACGGCACGTGCGTCCCCGGGGTCGGCCTCACGGGACACCAGCCCCCGTGCGATGAGCCTATCCACCATGCGGGAGAGCGCGGGCTGGCTCAGCAACACCCCGTCACGAAGTTCCGACAGTCGCAGCGGCGTGCGAGCTTTCGCCAGGGTATAGAGGACGTCGTACTCCCGCATGGATATCTCGGTCCACATGTTCTCCCCGGCGTAGACCTCCATCAGGCTCGCGTGCGCCTGCAGCAGCGCCTCCCACGCGGTGTTCGCGGGGCGGATCTGCTCTGCCTTCACCCCAGCTGCGGGTTCGGTCGGTGCTGGTGGCGTCACCGGGCCACTCCCGTCTCAAGTGCCGATTCTGTGTCCTGGTAGGGCGAGCCGCCGGTCACGTTGTCGCCCCGGTTCGCGTTGGGGCGGGGCTGGCGTGGGGCGGCGTCGCCGTACTTGGCCTTCACCAGGCTCGCGTGGCTCGGGGCGTCCGGGGTCTCCGGGTCGCGCTTGGACTCGAGCTCCCGGCGCAGTACCGGCACGACCTCCTCGCCGAGCAGCTCCAGCTGGTCCAGCACTGCCGGCAGCGGCAGCCCGGCGTGATCGATCAGGAACATCTGACGCTGGTAGTCGCCGAAGATCTCGCGGAACCCGAGGGTCTTGTCGATCACCTCTTGCGGGCTTCCGACGCTCAGCGGGGTCTGCTCCATGAAGTCCTCCATCCGCGGTCCGTGACCGTAGACGGGAGCCTCATTGAAGTACGGCCTGAACTGCTTGCGGGCATCCTGCGAGTTCTTCGCGATGAACGCCTGGCCACCCAGGCCCACGATCGCCTGCTTCGCGCTGCCGTGACCGTAATGCTCGAAGCGCTTGCGGTAGAACTCGATCAGCCGCAGCGAGTGCTCCGACGGTGCGAAGATGTGGTTCGAGAAGAACCCATCCCCATAGTAGGCGGCCTGCTCAGCGATCTCCGGCGTGCGGATCGAACCGTGCCAGACGAAGGGCGCGACGTCGTCGAGCGGGCGGGGAGTGGAGGTGAAGCCTTGCAGCGGAGTGCGGAAGTTCCCCTCGAAGTCGACGACGTCCTCGCGCCACAGCCGGTGCAGCAGGTTGTAGTTCTCCAGTGCCAGCGGCAGCCCGGAGCGGATGTCCTTGCCGAACCAGGGGTAGACCGGGGCGGTGTTGCCGCGCCCGAGCATCAGGTCCATCCGTCCCTTCGCCAGGTGCTGGAGCATGGCGTACTCCTCGGCCAGGCGGACCGGGTCGTTGGTGGTGATCAGCGTCGTCGCGGTGCTGAGCTTCAGCGTGCTGGTCTGGCCGGCGAGGTAGGCGAGGAAAGTGGTCGGTGAGGAGGAGAAGAACGGCGGATTGTGATGCTCGCCGACGGCGAAGACGTCGAGACCCACCTCTTCAGTTTTGCGAGCGATCTGCGTCAGTGCGTCGATGCGCTCGGCTTCACTCGGCGTCGTGCCGCTGACAGGGTCGCGGGTGACGTCGCTGACCGAGAATACTCCGAATTCCATGATGAACCCCCTGGGTTTTATATGCGTCTGCATCTAATCACCCGGTATAACGCACTGTGCGCGGGGTTATTCCCGGGCGCTGTCGGACGCCAATACCCTGGTGCTCCCCGCCGAGGGGGCCAGGGATTTAGAGGGCTCTGAACCGCAGGCGCAGGGTTCGTGCTTCAGGGCGCAGCATCGCGTTCGGCCACACGTCCGGGCCGCAAGCGCGGGAGCCGAGTCCGTGCTGGGCGGCGTCGAGGTAGAGATGCGTCGACGTCGAGCCTGGGAGCTCGTGGGGGTGGTCGGCGCGCGTGACCTCATGGGCCGAATGTCTGCTCAGGCTGAAGCCCGGGCGCCGTCCGGCTGTGTCGGGATCTGCGAGCACCTGCAGCCAGTCTCGTCCCTGCCTGCGCAGCACGAGTTCACGCAGCTCCGGCCGGTGGCCTGATTCCTGCGGACGCGCATAGCCGACGGTCAGCTCGTCGATGTCGGCTGAGAAACGACCCACCCGAACGGAACGGGTGGTGTCCGGGTAGGAGTCGTGGGGCCCGAGGCCGAACCAGGAGGCGCCGTCGACGTCGTCGGGGAGCTCGAGGTGGAGCCCCAGCCGTGGCCACACGTGATCCCACCCGGGGCCAGGGGCGGCTGCATTCGGGACGATCGTGATGTCGCAGACGGATTCCACGACAGAGGCACCCTGATCGTCCTGGACCCGGACGGCGCTCCAGCGTTCGGTGACATCGAGGGCCGCGCGGCTCTGCGCGGCAGATGCTCTGCGGCGCACGGTACGTGACGTCTCGTCGTCCACGCAGGAGATCACCCTGCGCATCAGCCGGTCCAGCCCGGCTTCGCGCCAGCGCTGGGCGATCGAGGTCCCGTCGGACCCGCGGACGGTGAAACTCCGGGGGTCGGTGGTGTTGTAGTCCGGCGATGCCGCGCCTTCGTCATTGTCGGTCGGTGCGCGCCAGAGCTCCACCTCGGGCCCGGAGACC
>DXGD01000495.1 GCA_019114115.1 Candidatus Nesterenkonia stercoripullorum | reverse complement strand
TGACTCCCCCATGACGGTTCCGCCAGCAGAGCAGCGACAGGGCGATGTGCAGTCATCCCTCACCACCGCGCGGAAGGATGCCGCTGAGCGTGCGCCCCTCGGGCGTGCTCCCCTCCTCCTGGCCGCGCTTCTGCTGGTCGTAGATGTGATGCTCGTCACAGTTTTCGCGGCGACAGGCAATTCGACTCACCGTTCAGGTCTTGACCTCGTCTCGATCCTGTCCACGGCATGGCCGTTCCTCGTCGGACTGGTCGTCATGTCTGTGCTGTGCAGATTCTGGCGCCGTCCTGATCGACTGTGGCCCGACGGCGTCCTCATCGTGCTCGGCACAGTCGCGGTCGGCATGGTTCTGCGTGCCGTCTCGGGCTCCGGCGGTGTGCAACTGTCATTCGTGCTGGTCACCCTGGGCGTCCTCAGCGTGATGCTGCTCGGTCGCCGCGCGCTCACGCCACGGATCCGCAAATAGCTCGCAGCGCAAGCAGTTCCCGGGATCGTTGACAGCCGGATGCTCTGAAGAGAATTCTGGGTCCTGTGTCCAGGTGATCGTCGTGAATGCCCGTGGCGAAGAGAGGAGCTGCACCATGAGCGAATCCAGCATCAAAGATGAAGGCATGTATCGGGCACTGCGCGAGGACGGCCATTCGAAAGAGAAAGCCGCTCGCATCGCCAACTCAGCCGCCAACAGCTCCCGCAGCACAGTCGGCGCTCGTGGCGGTGAGGCCAGCGATTACCAGGAGCGGACTGTCGATCAGCTAAAAGCTCGTGCGAAGGAGCTCGGCATCACAGGGTATTCCGATATGAACAAAGGTGAGCTGATCTCGGCTCTTCGGGATCATCAGTAGCGCACACTGCCTCACCGGTGCTGCCAGGTCAGAACGAGGATCCTGGCCTTTTTGGCGGGAACGTGGGCTGGGCAACTATTCTTAAGAACTAGCATCTAGCTGCCGCTCCTCCCGGAACGGCGACCTGACCTGCAGAAAGGTGTCTGCCGTATGACTGCACAGCAGGAGGAGGTCGTTCTCGTCGACCACGCAGGAGCGGCGGTGGGTACTGCGCCGAAGCGCGAGGTCCACACCGCCGACACTCCGCTGCACCGCGCATTCTCGTGCCATATTCTCAACTCAGCCGGTCAGGTGCTGCTGACCAGGCGTGCTCTGAGCAAGATCACGTGGCCAGGCGTGTGGACGAATTCGCTCTGCGGTCACCCCGCCCCAGGTGAGGACACCCTCGAGGCCGTGCTCCGGCGGGCTCGGCAGGAGCTTGGCGCCAGCATCACCGGGATTCGCGCGGCTCTGCCCGACTTCTGGTATCGCGCCGAGGACGCCAGCGGAATCGTCGAGTACGAGATCTGCCCTGTTTTCGTCGCCATGCTGGACGGTGAGATATCGCCTTCCCCCGACGAAGTCTGCGAATGGGCCTGGGTCGAGCCTGCCCAGCTGATAGAGGCAGTGCAGGCAGCCCCTTTCGCCTTCAGCCCGTGGCTGACCATGCATGTCCCAGAGATCGAGCCGTTCCTCACCGAGCAACGACGCCCCGAAGGAGCACGATGAGCGCTGGGCTGAGCCCGCTGGAACAATTCACCAGAACATCGCACGCAGTGGCCGCGCAAGTGCTCCGGAAGTACTCGACGTCTTTCGGGCTCGCCACCAACCTGCTGGGCTCGAGGCACCGTGAGCACATTCGCAATATCTACGCCCTGGTCCGCGTCGCCGATGAAATCGTCGACGGCGTGGCGGCAGAGGCCGGGCTCGACGCGTCCGACCAGCGGAGCATGCTCGAGGGCTATATCCAGCGCACTCATGAGGCCATGGGGACCGGATACAGCTGCGACCTCGTCATTCATGCCTTTGCGCAGACGGCCCGCGAGGCGGGTATCGACGCAAGCCTGACCGGCCCGTTCTTCGATTCCATGCTCACTGACCTGGACCCCGTGCCCATGGACGAGCAGGCGCACCGCCACTACGTTCACGGCTCCGCCGAAGTGGTCGGCCTGATGTGCCTGCGCGTCTTCCTACGCGCAGAGTCGATGAGTCCCACAAAGACTGACGAGGTCGAATACGGCGCCCGCCGGCTTGGAGCCGCATTCCAGAACATCAACTTCCTGCGTGACCTCGCCGAGGACACCGGAGAGCTGGGGCGTAGTTACCTGCACCCGGCGGCTGACGCGCGACTCACGCACCAGGCCAAGCAGCAGTGGACGCAGCAGATCCGAGCGGAGCTCGACGACGCCGTCGTCGTGATCCCGATGCTGCCTCGCGATGCTCGCACTGCCGTCCGGGCCGCGCTCATGCTCTTCGAGGGACTGCTCAGCCGCATCGAGCAGTCCTCGGTCGAGGACCTCTATCAGCGGAGAACCCGTGTCCCCGACGCGACCAAGGCCCTGCTCGCCGCACGCGCGCTGGGCACCACCTGGAGGGAGCGCGTATGACGACGACGGTAGTGATCGGCGGCGGCATCGCCGGTCTGGCGACGGCGGCGCTGCTGGCCAGAGAAGGGCACGAGGTGCATCTGCTCGAGCAGCGCAGTGAGCTCGGTGGACGTGCGGGGACGCTGACCGACCAGGGGTTCACCTTCGACACAGGGCCGTCCTGGTACCTCATGCCGCGGGTCTTCGACCACTTCTTCGAGATGATGGGGACCTCCACCCAGGAGCAGCTGGACCTCGTGGACCTTGACCCCGGCTACCGCGTGTACTCGGAAGGATCTCCGCAGGCTGGCTGCACGGACATCCCGTTCGGGCTGGAGAACGTCGTCGAGACGTTCGAGAGCCTTGAGCCCGGATCCGGTGAGGCGCTCCTGGACTATATCGACTCGGCCCGCACCACGAGCGAGCAGGCCGAACGGCACTTCCTGTACAACCCCTTCACCTCACCGCGTGGACTCCTCACAGCTGAGGTGCTGCGAGGCCTGCCCCGCCTCGGACAGCTGCTGCTCACGCCGCTGCGCCGGTTTATCGCGGCGCGGTTCTCGCATCCGGTGCTGCGTCAGATCCTGGGCTACCCGGCAGTCTTTCTGGGGACCCGCCCGGAAGACGCTCCCGCGATGTATCACCTGATGAGCGCCCTTGATCTGGAAGTCGGAGTGCAGTATCCGCAGGGCGGCTTCAGCGCCGTCGTGGACAGCATCGAACGCCTTGCGCGTGAGGCCGGGGTGCAGATCACCACCGAGGCCGAGGTCACCCGGATCCTGACGCAGGACCGGTCACGGACTGACGGCGTCGGGGGGCGTCTGCGGGGAATGCGCGCGAGCGCAGGGCGACTGCTGCGGCGATACGTGCCCGCTGCTCAGTCCGCGGACCGGGATGCCGAGGGGCGCGGGACTCTCCGCCGCGGCGGAGAAGTCACCGGGGTGCGGTACCGCGACGCTGACGGGGCGGAGCATTATTGCCCGGCCGATATCGTCGTCTCCGGATCAGATCTGCACCATACCGAAACCGCACTGCTCGCGGAAGCCGACCGGAGCTACCCCGAGTCCTGGTGGTCGCGGCGCATCAGCGGACCCGGTGCAGTGCTGGTCATGCTCGGCGTGCGGGGCGAGCTCCCGCAGCTGAAACACCACACCCTGTTCTTCACCGCGGACTGGGAGGCGAACTTCGAGGCGATTTTCGGTGATGACCCGACCGTTCCGACTCCGGCCTCTGCCTACGTGTGCAAACCCAGCGCCACTGACGACGACGTCGCGCCCGCCGGTCACGAGAACCTCTTCATCCTCATCCCCGTCCCCGCCGACCCCGGAATCGGCGGAGGCGGCGTCGCGGGTGCTGGTGACGCACAGATCGAGGCCACTGCAGATGCCGCGATCGATCAGATATCCCGCTGGGCGGATATCCCCGACCTGCATGAGCGGATCGTGGTGCGTCATACGATGGGACCAGGGGATTTCCAGCGGGAGTACCACTCCTGGCGCGGCGGAATGCTGGGTCCGGCGCATACGCTGCGGCAGTCGGCGATGTTCCGCGCGCAGAACGCCTCGCCTGCGGTGAACGGACTCTACTACTCGGGGGCCAGCGTCGCTCCCGGTGTGGGCGTGCCGATGTGCCTGATCAGCGCCGAGCTCGTGCTGAAGCGGATTCGTGGCGACCACAGCTCAGGTCCGCTGCCGACGGCTGGGCCGCTGACCACTAAGCCGCTCACTAATGAGCCGCTGACGGCTCAGGCGTCTCCGTCTGCCTCCGAGGCACGGGAGGGCCCGGCGCGATGATGTTTGGATACCTCGGAGCGCTTCTGGCCTCCACGGCGTGCATGCTGCTGCAGGACTGGCGCTTCCGGCTGTTCTTCTTCCGCGATGCTCCCGCGGCGACGGCGGTGACCGTGCTGGGCACGGTGTTCTTCCTGCTGTGGGACGCCGTCGGCATCGGACTGGGGATCTTCCTGCGCGGGGAGAGCGATTTCGCCACAGGTGTGGTGCTGGCCCCTCATATGCCGCTGGAGGAACCGGTGTTCCTCGTCTTCCTGGTGATCTGCACGATGGTGCTCTACCGCGGCGCCGCGGAGCTTTTCGCGCACTCGGCTAGCCGTCGGGCGGCTGGGCCTCGGGCGGCTGGGCAGGCGAAGCCATGACGTATGTGTGGAGTGCACTGCCGTTCCTCGCCGCTGCGGCGGCCTGCGCATGGGCCGCCCGCACGCGCATACACTGGTGGGCCCTTGTCGCGGCAGGGGCGGCACTGCTGCTGCTCACAGCGGTCTTCGACAACATCATGATCGCGCTCGACTTCTTTCACTATGCTCCCGAGCACCTGGCGGGACTCAGCATAGGCGCTGCCCCGATTGAGGACTTCGCCTACCCCATTGCGGGCGCACTGCTGCTGCCGGCCTGCTGGCATATGCTGCGGGCGCGGCGCCGCACCTCGCCGGCACACACCTCGCCGGCACACTCATCAGGTGCGTCACCCCAGCCGCCCAGGCTCAGTCCACAGGTCACGCCACGAGCTGAGGGGCCGCCTTCGTTCATGCGGTCCCTGCTGCCGCATCTGATGCTCTCCTCCCGGCCGGCGAGCTGGATCAACACGGCCTACCCGTTTGGGGCGGCGTACGTGGTGGTTGCTCATCAGATCGACTGGGCCGTCGTCGTCGGGGTCATCTTCTTTCTGGTGCCCTACAACATGGCGATGTACGGGATCAACGACGTCTTCGACTACGAGTCCGATCTTCGCAATCCACGCAAGGGCGGCATCGAGGGCGCATTGCTGGACCCCTCCTGGCACCGGCCGATCCTGGTATCGGCGGCTGTGGGCACGATCCCGTTCCTGCTCCTGCTGATGGTGGCCTCGGGGCCGGCGACCTGGCTGGCCCTGGCTGTGAGCATGTTCGCGGTCGTGGCGTATTCGGCGCCGGGGCTGCGGTTCAAGGAGCGGCCGGTGCTGGACTCAATCACCTCGAGCACGCATTTCGTCAGCCCGGCCGTCGTCGGGCTGACGCTGGCTTTCGACCGGACTGAGGCGGCCGTGCCTGCCACGGCCTACGTTGTCCTGGCGGCGTTCTTCCTGTGGGGTATGGCCGCTCATGCTTTTGGCGCGATCCAGGATGTGGTCCCCGACAGAGAAGCCAGGATAGCGTCGATCGCCACCGCCCTGGGCGCCCGTGCGACGGTGCGACTGTCCGTGGCACTGTGGGCCATGGCGGGCGTTCTGATGCTGTTCACGGCCTGGCCCGGCCCTCTGGCGGCAGTGATCGCGCTGCCCTATCTGGTGATCTCAGTCCCGTGGTGGAATGTGAGCGACGGGGACTCGGCGCAGGTGAACCGGTCTTGGAGGCGTTTCATCTGGCTGAACTATTTCGGCGGTTTCATCGCGACGATGCTCCTGATCCTCGCGTGAACAAATGTGCTTGACGGATGTCAGCCGCGCGTTAGGATGAGATATGTGAGTAGAGCCACACATGATCGATGGGTGCTCTGCTCGTGGACGCTGTCCACGTCGTATCCGAACAACCTCAACAACGTCAACAACCTCAACAACGAGGTGCCTCCATCATGAGGTATCTCCACAACGAGCACTGTGCGCCCTGAGCCTCTGGTGAAGGACGCAGGCATCAAGGAGGCCACCCATCATGTCTGCCGAAACATCGTCCGCGCATTCCATCCCGGATTCGATGCGCGCCGTCGTCGTCTACGGTCCTGAGGACTACCGCATCGAAGACCGCCCGGTGCCCACGCCCGGGCCCGGTGAGCTGCTCCTGCGGACGGACGCCGTCGGCGTCTGCGCCTCCGACCTGAAGTGCTATCACGGTGCGGAGAAGTTCTGGGGCGGAGAGTACAAGGAGGCCTGGGCTGAGCGGGATCGCATCCCCGGCCATGAGTTCGTCGGCACCATCGTGGCAGCCGGCGACGGCGCGCTGGACACCCGCGGTGTCGCGCTGGGCGACAGGATCGCCTGCGAGCAGATCGTGCCGTGCTGGGAATGTCTCTACTGTGAGCGCGGCGGGTACTGGATGTGCGAAGTCCACGACATGTTCGGCTTCAAGGGCTTCGACGGCGCGATGGCGGAATACGTCCTCGTCCCGACGCGCGCTCTGACTCACCGTGTGTCGTCGGAGCTTCCGGGCGAGCACGCTGCGTTCTCTGAGCCGCTCTCCTGCGCCATGCACGCCGTCGAGCGGGCCCAGATCGAGTTCCGCGACACGGTCGTCGTTGCCGGGGCAGGCCCCATCGGCCTCTCCGCCATCGCCGGCGCCCGGCAGAAGAACCCGCTGCGCATCGTCGCCCTGGACATGGTGCCCGAGAAGCTCGAGCTGGCCAAGGCCTGCGGAGCTGACGTGGCCATCAACTTCGCCGAGCAGGACGCCGTCGCGGAGATCAAGAAGATGACCGGCGGGTATGGGGCCGACGTCTATATCGAGGCCACCGGTCACCCCTCGGCGGTCAGCCAAGGGCTGAACCTGCTGCGCAAATTCGGCCGCTTCATCGAATACTCGGTCTTCAAGGAGAAGGTCTCCGTCGATTGGTCCATCATCTCCGATGACAAGGAACTCGACGTCCTCGGGGCTCACCTCGGCCCGCATTGCTGGCCAGCGGCCATCAAGCTCATCGAGCGTGGGACGCTGCCGATGGAGCAGATCTGCACTCACCAGTACCCCCTCGAGCAGTTCCAGGAAGCGCTGGACAAGGTCGGTGACTCCTCGGGCTCCTCGGTGAAGGTGTCGATCCTTCCCAACGGACGGCAGCCCGCGGCGGAATAACCAGCTGCGGGATCGCCAGCTGCGGAAACACCAGCCGCGGAAGCACCAGTTCGGCGGTACCGGCTGGGCGGCTGCACTGAGATGCGGCGCTGCGATGACCCGCTGAGATGACCCGCTGAGCCGCACCGCTGGCGAGCCGCACGGCCGCGTCATGAACGGGCCCATCTCCTGTGTGGTGGGGCGTGCCAGCGTATCCTTGTCCGGGCGTCTGCGCCCGTGCTGCAAGGTTATCTGTCCGCGCTCCACCGCATGA
>DXGD01000494.1 GCA_019114115.1 Candidatus Nesterenkonia stercoripullorum | reverse complement strand
CTCCCCGGAGTCGAGATTGTAGGCCGTCCTGTCCGTCTCGCCGCCCTCGACGTCGGCACGGCCGTGCCGGCCGACTCGGGGCTCAGTGCCGCGCGCTGGTTCGCGAGGCTCTGCCGGAGACGCAGGCCTCGGCTGCTCTGCGGCAGCCTCTGTTGTGGCAGTGTCTGACGTGGCAGTGTCTGACGTCGCAGTGTCTGACGTCGCAGCTCCCGCGGCGGGGGCCGTGGTCGCCGCTGCGGCAGCTGGAATGGCCGCGGTGGCGTCGGAGTCGCGAGAGTCCCTGCTGGCGGCCGGCATCACCGTCGTCGTCTGAGTCCCGGCGGGATCCACATTGGTGGCGTCGGCGCTGGTGGTGTCGGCGCGGGGAGAGTCAGCCTCGGCTGAATCAGCACCGGCGGCCGGGAGCGTCGTCGTGCGTTCTCCGTCGGAGAGCGTGGCGTTGATGGGCCGGGTGGCGTTGGTGTCGCTGGCGGTGTCTTCTGTGCTGGCATCGCCAGCGGCCGACCTCTCACCTGCGGACGCCGACTCCGACTCGGTCTCAGACGCGGAGTCGACATCGTCTGCCACTGCAGGCCGCGGCGACGGCGTCGCGATCGCCTGGGTCGCTGAGGTGTCCTCGGCGGCCATCCGTGGCATCGCCGCCGTGCGGTCCTGATCGGCGGCACCCAGATCGGCTGCATCCAGATCAGCGGCATCCTGGTCGGCGGAATCGGGGGCGCTTGGGGCCTCCGGATCGCTGAGTCCCGCCGGATCGCTCAGCGTGGCCGACTCGCCAAGGACAGCCGTCTCGTTCTCGCCGGTCTTCGCGGCGAGCGCTTCAGCATCAGCCTGCGCTGCGGACTCCCGGTGCTCTGCCAGGGTCTCGGCAGGAGGCTGCTCGGGGTGGTCCTCGGCAGGTGCGCCAGCGGGAGCCGATGCCAGATCCGATGCCGGATCCGACTCCGGTGCCGGACCGGGCAGGTCCTCCGGATACAGGTGGTCCTGCGGGTAGTCCGGCTCGTCCTCGGCGAATGCGCCGTAGTCCAGCCCGGACTCAAAGTTCTCATCACCTCCGGGCACGCCGCCTCCGGAGCTGTTCTCGCCCTGCCCACTCTGGGGGCGTTCTGAATGTGCGCTCATCTCTGCCTCTCAACGCATGACTGTCCACCATCTACGGTAGGGCCCGACCGGGGAGATTCGCCGACGACGTGCCGAGGCGCAGGTATGTTCCTTCCCACGTTCTGCCGCCAGGTGCAGCGTCAGCTCCGCGCGGCCTGGTGCCTGCCGATCTCAGGCAGCGATCTCAGACAGCGATCTCAGGCGGTGACCTCCGGCGGTGAGCCCCGCGGTGAGTCCCGCGGTGAGCCCAGCGGCGCGTCTCAGGCCGTGAGCTGATGTGTCCCGGCGTCGTAGGTGCCCAGGTCCCCGGACACACTGGCCCGGTGGGCGCGACCGCCGAGCACGATGGTGTACGTCCAGTACCCGGCCAGGACCAGCGCCCCGATCACCAGCTTGAGCCAGCTGGGCAGGTCGCTCGGCGTGACGAACCCTTCCACGACGCCGGAGATCAGCAGGACCAGCACCAGGCCCAGAGCCACGGTGATCAGCTTCCTGCCCTCCTGGGCCAGTGAGTCCATACGGGTCCGCGTCCCCGGAGCCACCCAGGACCAGAAGATCCGCAATCCGGCCGCGCCTGCGATGAAGACCGCTGTCAGCTCCATGAATCCATGCGGCAGGATGTTGACAAAAAAGGTGCTCAGCTCGCCCTGCTCCGCCATGATGCCAGCTGCCATGCCGACGGCCTGCGCGTTGACGAAAAGGATGTAGGGCACCCACACCCCGGTCACCCCGAAGGCGACCATCTGGGCGGCGATCCAGGCGTTGTTGGTCCACACCTGGGCGGCGAACGACGAGTTCGGATGCTCCGAGTAGTAGTTGACGAAGTCTTCCTGGGCGTAGGCTTCACGCGCCTCGGGCGGCATGATGAGGTCTATCTCGGGGTGGTTCGCGGTCCACCACCCGAATCCGAAGGCGATCAGCAGGAAGGCCCCGGTGAGGATGAGGGTGAGCCATCTGATCCGGTAGAACGCCACGGGCAGGGACTGGGTGAAGAAGTACGCCGCACTGACGAATGGGTTTTCCCCAGTTCCGGTGAGCTGCGTCCGGGCTTTGCCCAGTGTCGCTGACAAGGAGGCTGCCAGCATCGACGACGGCTGGGCAGCACGGATCATGGACAGGTGCGTCGAGGTGCGCTGATAGAGGCGCAGGAGTTCGTCCGCTTCAGCTGCGGAGAGCCGTCTCCGCCCGGCAAGCACCGAGAGCCGGTCCCATTCGGCTTGGTGCACTGCGGTAAAAGCGTCGATATCCACAGCACGAGCCTACCGGCTCCAGTGCGGCCATGCGGAGAGATAAGCTGGGGAGCATGCGCAATGTGGTCACGGGTGAAGCAGTCGAGCTGGAGCTGCCTGCAGAGACGCTGATCACTCGTGGCGCGGCTCTGCTCGTGGACCTCATCGTGTACTGGGCAGGGTTGGTGCTGAGCATCTTCCTGCTCGGCACCGGGACGACGTTCGTCGCACCAGACCCTGCCCTCCAGGCAGCCATGATGCTGGGCACTGTGGTGCTCTTCCTCGTCATCGTCCCGATCACGGTGGAAACGCTGAGCCGTGGCCGCTCCCTGGGCCGGCTGATCTTCGGCATCCGGATCGTCCGAGACGACGGCGGGTCCATCCGCCTGCGTCATGCGGTGATTCGCGGGCTCGTCGGCTTCGGGGAGGTCTACCTCTCCTTCGGACTCGTGCCGCTGCTGTGCTCGATGCTCAACAGCCGGGGCAAGCGGCTCGGCGATATGGTGGCCGGGACCTACGCGGTCCAGGCGCGTCGTCCCGCCTTCCGGCCCATGATGCTTCCGGTCCCGCAGCACCTGACCTCCTGGACGCAGATCGCCGACGTCGGCCGCCTTCCTGACGGGCTGGCAGCCCAGGTCACCCAGCTGCTGCGAGCAGTGGAGAACGGTGGCGCCTCACGCAATATGCCGGTGCTCCACCAGACGGCTGAGCGGCTCGCCGCCGAGGTGGCACCGTACGTGTCTCCGGCACCACCGCCGTCACCGGCACTGGACTTCCTCACCGCGGTCATGGCGGAACGGCGCAACCGGGATTACCGGCGTATGCGTCATCGTCAGGAACGTCAGCACGCTATGAGCATGCGCCTGCATACTGTCCCCTACCGCTGAATCGGCCGCCCGAGAGCCCATTCTGCTCACCCGCAGGGGCCTCTCGCCCGAGAGCCGAGGTCGTGCTCCGGCGATCAGTGCTCGAACCGGGCGAAGGCAAGCGTCTCGCCGCGGGCGCCGTCCATCCAGATGGACTGGCATGCTGCCGCCATCTCTTCCAGCCCCTCGACCACGGTGCCGAAGACATTGCCTGGAACCCAGCCCTGATCACCGTTGATGAGCAGGTTGTTGCGTCCGTAGAAGAGCGCCAGGTCGATGACGGGCTGCGCGCCCGCCTCACCCGGGGACGAGATGGCCGCTGTCTCCTCATAGCCATAGGCCGGGTTGCCCAGATCATCCTGCCCGAATGTGAAATAGCACAGGTCACC
>DXGD01000493.1 GCA_019114115.1 Candidatus Nesterenkonia stercoripullorum | reverse complement strand
CAGGAAGAGCCAGTCGCACTCCACGATGGTCCGCGACTCCGAGACCGGGAACATCCGGTGGAAGATCACGTGGTCCGGGACCATGTTCACGAAGACCTGCGGCCGGATCGTGATCGCGTAGTACTTCCGGTCCTGCTCCGGCGCGATCGTGGGAAGGCCGCCCACGCCTGCGGAGCCGTCCACGGTGAAGCCGGCGACGTCCTCGCCGAAGGCGGCGCCGTGGTTCACCCCGCTCTGCGAGGCCCACCCCTCGGCGAACTCCGGCAGCACCTCGGTCAGCTCCGGGTGAATGGTCGCGCAGTGGTAGCACTCCATGAAGTTCTCGATGATGAGCTTCCAGTTCGCGGCGACGTGGTAGGTGATCGTCTTGCCCACGACGAGCTCGTCGATGCCGTAGTTGTCGATGCGGTGGATGTCGCCCAGGCGGGTGGAGACCTCGGCGAGCACTGTCTCCTCGAAGGATGGCGGCTCGGGGGCCACGCAGACCCACACGTACCCGAGCCATTCGCGCAGGTGAACCTGCTGCAGGCCGTAGGTGGTGCCGTCGACGTCGGGCATCGAGGTCAGGTTCGGGGCGGCGATGAGATTGCCCTCGAGCGAGTAGGTCCAGGCGTGGTAGCCGCACTGCAGGTTGCGCGACTTCCCCTCACCTGCGGTGCACACCCGCATGCCGCGGTGCCGGCAGACGTTGAAGTACGCTTTGAGCCCCTCCTTGCGGGAGCGCACGACGATGATCTCCTCGCGCCCCACGGTGATGACTTTCCACTGGCCCGGGGAGGCCAGCTCGGAGGAGCGCAGGACGCAGTTCCACATCTTCTCGAAGATCTCCGCCTGCTCGGTGGTGAAGATCTCCGGATCGGTGTACGAGGTGCCTGGAGGGGTCTTCCGGATTGAGGAGCCCTCCAGCGGCTGGTCAAGCTGGTCGATGATCATAGACAGTGGTCCTTCGACGAGTGGTGTCTGGGTTCTTACGTGGTCCGCGGGCCTAGCCGGGGTGGCTCCGGCGGAGCGATGAGAGTGCTGCGCGGCTCAGGCGGCGACCGGCTGCACCTGACGGGTGCGCCGCTGCTTCCGCCACCGGGTGACCTCACGCAGGCGATTCATCCCCAGGATGCCGATCTCTTCTCCATCGCGGAGATACTTGACCAGCAGGTCGCCCGATTCGGCCGACCCATCCACGACCTGTATCTCCGTGGCGGTGGAGAGCTGGCCGGCGCCCTGGAAACGGACGTCGTACTGCTCGGACCAGAAATAGGGCTCCTGGAAGCTGGGGGCAGTGGCGCCGGTGATCGAGGCAGCGACGATCCGCGCCTGTTCCACGGCCTCCTGCCAATGCCCTACGGGGCGCAGGCCAGAGGCCTGGGAGAACCACTGCGCGCAGTCTCCGGCAGACCAGACGCCGGGCACGCCGGTGTATCCGTAGTCGTCGCACAGGACGGCGCCGCTGACGGAGTCCAGTTCGCAGGGGCCACCCTGCAGCCACCCGGTGGTGGGGCGGGCCCCGATCGCGCAGATGACGACGTCGGCGTCGATCTCGGAGCCGTCAGCCAGCGTGACGCCGGGCCGGCCGGGCTCATCCCGCAGACCCGAGGCACGTGAAGCGGGCGCGAAGCGCACTCCGTGACGTTCGTGCAGGCGGCGCGTGGCCTCACCCACGGACTCACCGAGCCGTGCGCTGCCCGGGTTCGTCTCTCCGGCAACCACGGTGACCTCGGCCGCCCCGCGCGTGGTGCAGCTGGCCGCGGCCTCCAGTCCGAGGAAGCTCCCGCCGACGACGGCGACGCGCAGGCCCGAGAGATCCCGGTCGCGCAGGGCGACGGCGTCGTGCAGGGTGCGCAGCAGGTAGGGCCCCGAGGTGAGGCTGCCGTCCTGCGGCCAGGAATCGCTCGGCCAGTTCGCCGCACGGTTGACCTGCGGCAACGAGCACGCATCGGCACCGGTGGCCAGGACGACGCCGTCGGCGCGGTAGAACGTCCCGTCGGCGGTGTGCACGCCCAAAGGCTCGCGGGAGAGGGCGATGACGTTGGCGCTGCCGACCCAGTTCACATCGAGCGGGTTCTCCGGATCGTCCAGGGAGAGATCCTCCAGAGTGACGGTTCCGGTGAGGAAAGCCTTGCTGAGCGCGGGGCGGTCGTAGGCACGCGGCTCCTCCGCGCCCAGAATCGTGATCTGGCCGGTATGCCCGGTTTCGCGGAGATTGCGTGCGCAGTGGTAGCCGGCGAGGCCGGCACCGACGATGAGGATATGTCCTGAGCTGAGGATGGGTGTGCCCGTCATATGACGCTGCCTTCCGGGGGGAGGTTCGGGGTCTGCTGGGAGAGTTCGACCATGACGTCGTCGCCTTCTAGGTGGACCTGATGCACGCGAACGCCCTTCTTCGCCGGCGGCTGGTCCACTTCGCCGGTGGTCAGTGAGAAAGTGCTCTCGTGCAAGGGACATTCGACGCGACAGTCCTCGACCCACCCGGCCGCCAGGGAGGCGTCCTGATGAGTGCAGGTGTCATCGATGGCGTGGACAGTGCCTTCATCGGTCAAGAAGACCGCGATAGGCGGGGATAGCTCCGGAATGCGCAGGCCTTCGCCCGGAGTGAGGTCATTCATGGAACAGACTCTGATGCTCAACGGGGCTTCCTCCCTCGTCACGCCGAACAGTGTCGGCGTTGACACCTTCATGTTGCGTTATGCAAAACACGGTGCGTAATGCATAACATAATTCTGCCTGGGGGGCTCTCTAGGCTGTCAAGAGCGACACGCGGATATTTTTTCCCCTTGCGCCCTGCACTCAGCATGTGTTGCTCGGTTATGACACCCTGGAGCACAAAGATGTACGTGTCGCAGCAGAATCCGTGAGTTCCGTGAAGGGAGACATGAGCAGCAGTTCCGAGGAGCCCGCGCCGGGCCCGGCCACCGTTCAGTCCGTAGATCGCGCCGCCAGCATCCTGGAGATGCTCTCCGCAGAGTCTCCACTGGGTGTCAGTGAGATCGCTCGACGGCTCGACGTGCACCGCTCCACGGCATTTCGGCTGCTGGCCACGCTGGAGGCGCGCGACCTCGTGGAGCAGATCAGCGACAGGGGAGCCTATCGGCTGGGTTTCGCGCTGTTGCATATGGCGCACTCAGTGATCAGAAGGGTCGATCTCGCCCGGGATGCGCAGGCCTGCTGCGACGAGCTTGCCATGGAATTGAAGGAGACGGTCAATGTGGCTGTCCTGGACAGCGGTTACGCG
>DXGD01000492.1 GCA_019114115.1 Candidatus Nesterenkonia stercoripullorum | reverse complement strand
AACGCCCTGGCGCTGTGCGAGGCGCTGGGGGTGCCCTGCGAGATCCTCGACATCCGACCGGCCGCCACCCAGATGCTCAAGGCGATGGGGCATCCGGCCGGGGACGGGGAGCCCGTCTACGACGTCACCTTCGAGAACGTCCAGGCCGGCATGCGCTACGACTACCTCTTCCGTCTCGCGAACCACCACGGCGGCATCGTGGTGGGCACCGGCGACCTCTCCGAGCTGGCGCTGGGCTGGTGCACCTACGGGGTGGGCGACCACATGTCCCACTACGGCGTGAACGCCGGCGTGCCGAAGACCCTCATCCAGCACCTGATCCGCTGGGTCATCTCCGAGGGGATCTTCGACGCGGCGACCGCCGAGGTGCTGCGCGCCGTGCTCGACACCGAGATCTCCCCGGAGCTGATCCCCACCGCGCCCGGGCAGAAGGCGCAGTCCACCGAGGACTCCATCGGCCCCTACGCGCTGCACGACTTCACGCTCTACCACCTGCTGCGCCGCGGCTACGGCCCCGGCAAGATCGCCTATCTCGCCCATCAGGCCTGGGGCGATGTGGAGGCGGGGGAGTGGCCGGCCGGCTACGCCGAGGACGACCGTCGCGCCTACTCCCGCGAGGAGATCAAGCAATGGCTGACCGTGTTCACCAGGCGCTTCTTCTCCAACCAGTTCAAGCGCTCCGCCCTGCCGAACGCCCCGAAGGTGCTGGCCGGCGGCTCGCTCTCCCCGCGCGGGGACTGGCGGATGCCCTCGGACGCCGCGTCGACCGCCTGGCTCGCCGAGATCGAGCGCGACGTCCCCGGCGACTGAGCGGCGGCCGGGCCGCGGGCGCCGGCACTCATCGAGACGTGGCTTTCTGTCTCTATCGGGCCTGATAGGAGCAGAAAGCCAGGTCTCGCAGCGGTCCGCCCGGCGGTGAGGGGCGGGGCCCGGCCGACGGTGAGAGGTGAGCGGTCCGGCCGACGGGACCCGTCGGCCGCTTACTTCACCGCACCCATCGACAGGCCGCGCACCAGCTGCTTCTGCGCGATCCAGCCGGCGAGCACCACCGGCAGCGAGGCGAGCACCGAGGCGGCGGAGAGCCGGGCCAGGAACAGGCCCTCCGAGGTCATGGTCGACATCAGGAAGATCGGCACGGTCGCCGCGTTCGCCGCGGTGAGGTTCAGGGCGAAGAAGAACTCGTTCCACGCGAAGATCACGCAGATCAGCGCCGTCGCGGCGACGCCCGGGGCGACCATCGGCAGCAGCACCGTGCGCATCGTGCGCAGCAGCGAGGCGCCGTCGATCGAGGCCGCCTCGAGCACCTCGCCGGGCACCTCGAGGAAGAACGAGCGCATCATCCACACCGCGATCGGCAGGTTCATCGCCGTGTACAGCACGATCAGCGTGAGGATGTTGTCGAGCATCCGGATCTGCCCGGCGATCACGTAGATCGGCATGATCACCGCGACCACCGGCAGCATCTTCGTGGAGATGAAGAAGAACAGCACGTCCTGCGTGCGCTTCACGGGCCGGATGCTCACCGCGTACGCGGCGGGCACCGCGAGGACCAGCACCAGCAGCGTCGAGATGCCGGTGGCGAGCACCGAGTTCAGCACGTACGAGCCGACCTGGGCGGAGCTGATGATCGAGGCGTACTGCTCGAGCGTCGGGGTGAAGAAGAAGGTGGGCGGGTTCGAGGCGGCCTGCGACTCCTGCTTGAAGCTGGTCAGCACCATCCACGCCACCGGGGCGAAGAACAGCAGGCCGACCGCCCAGGCGAGGACGGAGAGCAGGTGCCCGCCGATCCGGCCCTTCCCGCGGCGGGCGCGGGGAGCGCGCACGGCGGCAGGAGCGGCCGACGGGGAGACTGTCGCTGTGCTCATGACTCCCTCTCCTCCCGCTCGTTCCTCGCAGTTCGTCGATGGAGGGTGGCGGTCATGACTGCTCCTTGGAGTTGATGCTCGTGAAGATCAGGCGCAGCGCGAAGGTCGCGATGACGATCGTGGCGATGACCGTGACCACGCCCATCGCGGCGGACTGCCCGATGTCGAAGCCGAGGAAGGCACGCTGGTAGATGTAGAACGGCAGGTTCGCGGACGCCGTGCCGGGCCCGCCCGCGGTCATGAGGTAGATCTGGTCGAAGGTGTTGACCACGTAGATCGCGCCCAGCAGCACCGAGAGCTCCAGGTAGAAGCGCAGGTGGGGGAGCGTGACGAAGAAGAACGTCTTGATCGGGCCCGCCCCGTCCATCGACGCCGCCTCCAGGACGTCGCGGGACTGCGACTGCAGGCCGGCGAGCAGCAGCAGCATCATGAAAGGCGTCCACTGCCAGACCAGCGCCACGATGATGGAGAAGACCGGGTAGGAGGACGTCCAGTCCACCGGCCCGATCCCGACCAGACCGACCAGCCAGTTCACCAGGCCGTAGCTGGGATCGAACATCGCGATCGACCAGAGCAGCGCGCCGGCCACCGGCATGATGAGGAACGGCGTGATCAGCAAGGTCCGCACGACGCCGCGGCCGACGAACTTGCGGTCCAGCAGGAGCGCGAGCCCGAGCCCGAGGATCAGCGAGATGAACACGCATCCCAACGTCAGCAGGATGGAGTTCATGGCCGCGATGCGGAACGTCGAGTCGGTGAAGATCTCGGCGAAGTTGCTCAGCCCGACGAACTGCTCGCCCTCAGGGCGGAGAAGGTTCCGCGACCGCAGCGAGTACCAGATGGTCAGCAGGAACGGGATCTGCGTGCAGATGATCACGAAGAGCAGGGCCGGCAGCAGCGGGAGCCTGCGTCGTCGTGCCTCTGCCTTCTCTGCGGCACGCCGTACGCGCAGCGCTTCGTCCAGGGCCGAGGTGCGCTGCTGGACCTTGTCACCGTCCGAATGCGGGGCGGTGCGGCGGGTTTCGGTAGAGGAGCTCATCTCATCCATCCCATCCGTAGGTGCGGGCGACAGTCTCGGCGAAGGTCTGCGCCTGGGTCAGCGCGTCCTCCACGGACTGCGAACCGGCGATCGCCGCGGAGATCTGCTGCCCTACGCGGGTGCCCAGATCCTGGAACTCCGGTATGGCCAGGAACTGAAGCCCTTCGTAGGGGACTTCATGGACCATGCAGTTCTCCTGCGTGGCGTTGTCCATCGCGTCGAGCGTCGGGTCGGCGTAGTTCTCGGCGATCTCCGCGTACCCGGGGATCTCGTAGGTGGACTGGCGTGAGCCAGGAGGCAGCGCCTCCCAGCCGATTTCCTCACCCACCAGCTGGAAGTACTCCGGCCGGGTCATCCAGGCGATGAACTTCCAGGCTGCGTCCTTGCGCTGACTCGTCTCGGGGATCGCCAGGCTCCAGGCGTAGAGCCAGCCGGCGTAGTCGGTCTCCATGACGGGGGCGAGGGCGTAGTTCACGCTGTCGCCGACAGTCGAGGAGTTCGGGTCCTGGATGCCGTTGACCATCGAGGTCGCGTCGTACCACATGGCCGCGTTGCCTTGAGCCACCAGGGTCAGGCAGTCTCCGAAGCCCGACGTCGCCGCGCCGACCTGGCCGTAGGTCCGGACCGTGTCCACGTACATGCTCACCGCATCGTGGACCTCCTGGCTGTCCAGCATGGGACGCCAGTCCATATCGAACCACTGCCCGCCGAAGGTGTTGATCACGGTGTTGAGCGGGGCGAGGTTCTCACCCCAGCCGGCCAGGCCGCGCAGGGCGATGCCGGCCATCTGCTCATCGGGGTTGTGCAGGGTGCTCGCGAACTCACGGATCTCATCCCAGGTGGGGCGCTGCGGCATCTCCAGCCCGGCCTCCTCGAGCAGATCCGGTCGATAGACCAGGAAGGAGCTCTCCCCGTAGAACGGCACCGAGTACTGGCTGCCCTCGTAGGAGAGCGCCTCACGGATCGTGGGGATGAAGTCGTCTGGCTCGTATCCGTCAGTATCGGCCATATACGACTCGAGGTCGGTGAGCCAGCCGTTCTCGGCCCACATCGCGGTCTCATAGTTGGAGATCATAACGACGTCGAACTCGCCGCCGCCGGAGGCGACCGAGGCGGTGATCTTGGCTCGCGCCTCGTTCTCCGGAAGCGAGACGAACTGGACATTGATATCGGGGTTTTGCTCTCGGAAATCCTCGATCAATCCGATGGCATCCTGCATCTGCGGGTTCGAGACGATCGCGACCACGATCGATTCGCTCGATCCGCTGGAGCGGGATCCGGTCGTGCAGCCGCTCAGGCTCAGAGACGCCGCGCCCAAGCCGGCAAGGCCGCCGCCGAGGACTGAACGTCGGCTCAGCGGCGCCGGACGGGAGCGGCGGTGCAGCCGCCGTCCCGGGGACGAATAGTGTGACATGGGGGTTTTCCCTCTAATCGGATGCGGATAATAGATAGCATTTTGCGAGTGGTGGACATCACTCTAGCGGGGGATGCTAGCGTATTGCACTCACATCGCCGGATTGTCGAATTAAGTATTTCCCCAGGTCACAGACTGGCGCCCGGAGAAATCTGGATTTTCAGGCCTTCCCCGCGGCCCAGTGCCTCAAAGGCTTCCATGTACTCCGCAAGCGGATATACATGGGTGAGAATGGGATTGACGTCGACGACGCCGTCGGCGATGAGTTTCAGGGCCGGGGCGTAGGAATCGAGGACGGCCATCGAGCCGTGGAGAGTGATCTCCTGGTTGTAGAGCTGGAACGGCGAGAGCTCGATCCGTGACTCCGGGGGTGCCACGCCGACCTGCAGGAACCGGCCGCCCTTGGCGACCGCATCGAGCCCGGACTGGATCGCCGCCGGGACGCCGGTGGCATCGACGACGAGGTCGAACCCTGCGGTCCTCCGCTCACGAGCCGCGCCGACGTCGTCGTAGCTGGCGTGGAAGCCCATCTGTTCGCCGAGAGGTCGGCGATCGGCGCTGCGCTCCACGAGGACGAGATCCGCCGCACCACCGCGGGCGAGCAGCTGACCGGTCAGCAGCCCCATCGTCCCCCCGCCGATGACCAGCACCGATTCGCCGACCCTGGGTGGTACGCGGTCGATGGCGTGCACTGCACAGGAGAGCGGTTCGACGGCCGCGGCCTCGGCGAAGCTCATCGCATCCGGGATCGGATGGCAATTGCGCGCCGGGACGACGACGAATTCGGCGGCTGCGCCGTCGACGGTATCGCCGATAGCGCCCCAGGAGTCGCACAGGTTCCCCCGCCCGACATAGCACCACTGGCAGTGCCCGCAGAAGAGCGAGGGGTCCACTGCCACGCGAGTGCCGGGGCTGAGGAAGTCCACGCCTGAACCGACCTCCGCGACGACGCCGGAGAACTCGTGGCCCGGGGTGATGGGGAACGGCGTGGGCGGGAACAGCCCTGCCGCGATATTCAGGTCGGATCCGCAGATGCCGACCCGGGCGACTTCGATGAGGACCTGGCCTTCACCGGGCGAGGGTTTCTCCGCCTCGCCGATATGCATTGAGCCCGGTTCATCGTAGATCACTGCGCGCATGGAATCTCCTTTGTCGTACGTTCTAGACCGGACCACCGGGCCACGCTCTGGTAGCGGGCCATCAGGTCCGAGGCCTCTGTTCCGGGGCGGGGGTGGGCGACGGCGTCCCAGCGCGGGGCCCACCGATGCATCATCGTGCGCATATCGGACCCCGAGGCGATGGCGGCGGCCTGCACGGCAGCCCCTGCAGCAGGGGCTTCAGCCTGTTCCACCACATGCACTGCTCGCCCGGTGAGATCGGCCAGCAGCTGCCGGCAGGCCGGGGACTTGGCCCCGCCGCCGGTGATCGCGAGGCGTCCATGGCAGGGGATCCCCGCATCGCGGAACACCTCCAGGCCGCGGACCAGCCCGGCGAGCACGCCTTCATAGGCGGCCCGGGCCAGTTGCTCCCGGCTGGTGCTGGTGTCCAGCCCGGCCAGCGTCCCGGTGGCCTGCGGCCGGTCCGGGACGCGCTCGCCGTCCAGGTACGCCGCGAGGACAGGCCGGTGCGGATCGCTGACCGGTGCCTGCAGTGCCAGCTCGCTCAGCTGCGCGTGGTCGACGGCGAGCAGCCTGGCGAAGGTGTCCAGGACTTTGGCGCCGTTGAGCGTGCACCAGACGGGCAGCCACCCGCCGGAGGCATCGGCGTTGCCGTTGATCTGACCGGTGAGGTCGAGAACGGGCACGTCCGTGCTGGCGTACAGCACGCCCGAGGTGCCCACGGAGACGACGACGTCGCCCTCTGCGAGTCCTAGCCCCAGCGCGGCGGTCTGATTGTCCGCTGAGCCCGGGCCGATCGGGATGCCGTCCGGCAGGTCGAGGGCCCGGCCCGCTGCCGTGCTGAGCTGGCCAGCGGTCTCATCCGCGCTGATCAGACGGGGAAGTCTGCGCGCCCAGTCGATGTCGGCGTCAATGAGCCGAAGCGGCTCCAGCGCCCACTGCCCGGTGCTGGGCGAGTAGTAGCCGGTGCCGGAGGCCGAGCCGGGATCGGTGACGGCCTCGCCGGTGAGCTGCATGGTCAGCCAGTCGTGCGGCTGCATCACCTGTGCGATCCGGGCGAAGTTCGCCGGCTCGTGGCGGGCGATCCAGGCGAGCTTGCCCAGCGTGAACGCCGCTGGCGGGACGCTGCCGACTGTCTCGACCCAGGTCTGCGGATCGAGCTGGGCGCGCAACGCCGCGTTCTCGGGCGCGCTCGTCGTGTCGTTCCACAGTTTGGCCGGCCGAATGACGTCTCCGCGATCGTCGAGGATGACCAGGCCGTGCGCCTGTGCGGCGACGGAGATCCCCTCGATGCTGTACGACGCCGAGACCTCGGTCTCGACGATGCGCCGGGCGCCGGCGAAGGCCTCCTGCAGGGCGGACCACCAGCTCTCCGGATGCTGCTCGCTGACCGGCGGCGTCGTCGGAGGGTGCGGGCTGGAGGAGGTGGCGACTGTCGCGCCGGTCGCCAGATCACGCAGCACCACAGTGCAGGACTGGGTCGAGGAGTCGATGCCGGCGACGAGCTTCACGTGTCGCTCCGGTCCTCAGGAGGCACGCTCACGCCGGGCGCACCGCCGGACGTCGATGCCGACGCCGATGCCGACGTCGCCGCAGCGGCTGCGGCTGTGCCAGCCGCCGAACCGCCTGGTTCGGGCAGCCGTGGCAGCGGTTCCGGCAGAGTCCGGCGATGACCCACGGCCCCTGAAGGGTGCGTGCCCAGCACGTCTTCCCAGGGATAGCCGCTGATCTGCATCAGCACAGTAGCCAGAGCATCACCCCAGGCAGCGACGGCGAGGCTCGATCCCATCGCGATGACACCGCCCGGATCGCCCTGCGCAGTGTGCGGCAGGACCGCGGCCACAGTGGCCGCAGTGGCCAGCTCCGAGGATCCGTCGCCGGTCAGGGCGATGATCGCAGCGCCCCGCGCTGCTGCGAGCCGCGCGAAGTCGTTGATCTCTGCTGAACGGCCGCCTTTGGAGATCACCAGCACGACGTCGCCCTCGGTGACTGCCCCCAGGGTTCCGTGCAGCGCGTCGGCGGGGTGCACCGTCAGCGCCGGTGTGCCGCTGACGGAGAGCAGGTGGGCGAGCCGAGCGGCCGTCGGCCCGGAGGTGCCGGCGCCTGCGGTGATGACCTTGCCCGGTGATGAGCGGATGAGGGCCGCAGCCGAGACGAAGCTGTCATCGAGACCGGCCGCGATAGCGGCCACGGCCTCGGCCTCGGCGCGTATGCGATCGCGACCTGCCGCGAGGATCTCGTCTGTCTCAGCCCTGAGCGAATCGCTCATACGAGCGCCCCCCTATCTCTTATGATGTCATAGTGAGTGTAACACCCGTCACAAAAGGGGTCTAGAGTGGGGTCCCAGGGCATGCGACGCTGCGTGGCACGGAGCCTCTGGGACGGGCCTCGCGGAACAGGGCATGCGGAGCAGGGCATGTGGAACGGAGGGGAGTCC
>DXGD01000491.1 GCA_019114115.1 Candidatus Nesterenkonia stercoripullorum | reverse complement strand
CGTCGCGGTTGAGCGGATACTCCGGATTCACCCGCTTGACCCGCCCGGAGGCGGTCCCCACGGCGATGACGGCGTCCAGCGGCACCAGCGCGATGAGCTCCTCGCGCTTCTCCAGGCTCAGGAAGTCCTTGACCTTGGCTCCCTGGGCGAGCGCCGGACGCCCTGACGGCACGTCGACGACGGGCATATCGACGACAGGGACGCGCAGCATCCGGCCGAAGGAGGTGACGGCGCCGATCTCACCGCGAGCCGTGGCAGGCACCACGGAGCGCAGCGCGTCGTGCCGCGAGCGCCGCGTCGGGTGCACCAGGCCGGCACGAGTGCCCGTGCGCGCCAACTGGCCCGATGTCGAGAGCAGCGCCCAGCACGGCTCGTCGGCGATCTGCAGCCCGGCGGGGGCAGGTGTGCCGCCGCTCTGCGCTGAGGGAGCTGTAGGGGAGGCCTCTGCGGGCTCGGACTCCAGCAGCGCTGTGCGGCGCTCGTCGCCGTGGTTCAGCGCGACGTCGGCGAGCTCGTCCCCGACGACTTCCCGCAGCCGCTCCTCAGAGCTCAGGATCGCCTGCAGCTCGGCGATCTCCTCCTCCAGCCGATGCTTCTCCTGCTCCAGCTCCAGGGTCGAGTACCGGGTCAGCTGGCGCAGCCGCAGCTCGAGGATATGCTCCGCCTGCGCTTCAGTCAGGTCGAAGACAGAGATCAGCCGGGTCCGTGCCGTTGCGGTGTCCTCTGCTCCGCGGATGATCTGGATGACCTCGTCGATGTCGAGGATCGCGATCAGCAGGCCCTCCACGAGGTGAAGTCGCGCCTGCCGCTTGTCCAGCCGGTACTGGGTACGACGGCGGACCACCGTGATGCGGTGATCGAGGTAGACCCGCAGCATCTCGAGCAGTCCCAGAGTCCGCGGGCGACCGTCGACCAGGGCCACGTTGTTGATGCCGAAGGAGTCCTCCATCGGCGTGAGCTTATAGAGCTGAGCCAGCACTGCCTGGGGGTTGAACCCGGCTTTGAGCTCGATGATCATGCGCAGCCCGTGCTTGCGATCGGTCAGGTCCAGCACATCTGAGATGCCGCTGAGCTTCTTCGCCTGAACGGCGTCCTTGATCTTGTCGATGACCTTCTCCGGGCCGACCATGTACGGCAGCTCGGTGACGACGATGCCGGTCTTGCGCGCCGAGACCTGTTCGACGGAGACCTTCGCCCGGGTGCGGAAGGACCCGCGTCCGGTGCGGTAGGCATCACGGATGCCGTCGAGGCCGACGACCCGTCCGCCCGAGGGCAGGTCCGGTCCGGGGATGAACGCCATGATGTCCTCGAGGGTCGCCTCGGGGTGGGCCAGCAGGTGCCGGGCGCCGTCGATCACCTCGCGCAGGTTGTGCGGGGCCATATTGGTGGCCATGCCCACGGCGATGCCGGAGGCCCCGTTGACCAGCAGATTCGGGAAGGCGCTGGGGAGCACTGACGGCTGGGTGAGTTGATTGTCGTAGTTCGGCTCGAAGTCGACGACGTCTTCGCCCAGGTCAGCGGTCATCTGCAGGGCAGCGGCCGTCATGCGCGCCTCGGTGTAGCGGGACGCCGCTGGGCCGTCGTCGAGGGAGCCGAAGTTTCCGTGCCCGTCCACCAGCGGAAGCCGCTGTGAGAAGGGCTGGGCGAGGCGGACCAGGGCGTCGTAGATCGGCGCATCGCCGTGGGGGTGGAGCTTTCCCATCACCTCGCCGACGACGCGAGCCGACTTCACGTGCCCCTTCTCGGGGCGCAGTCCCATCTGGGCCATCATGTACAGGATCCGCCGCTGCACAGGCTTGAGGCCGTCCCGGGCGTCGGGGAGCGCGCGCGAGAAGATCACCGAATAGGCATACTCCAGGAAGGAGGTCTCCATCTCCGAGGAGACGTCGATATCGATGATGTTCGCATCCGGGGTGACCGGAGGGTGGGCGGTCGTCGAGCGTGGGGCCATAGGGCGCTTGTCATTCCTTGCGGTGTACATAGTCGTGTACATGTTCGGGTACATGATCACGTAGGTGGTCGTGTACGTGGTCGTGTACGCCGTGGTGTACGAGGTTGTGGTGTAGGCGGGTGTTTCGGGCTGATCAAGATGATGTCCGTCATCGATCCTAGAGCGGGAAGGTGGATTTCCGCTGTATATCGGCGTCCAATGGCGCTGGATGTCGCCTGCGGGGTCCCCTGCCGGACCAGCATGCAATACAGTGAGGCCATGGCGAATGGACCCGAAGTCGCAGACTATCCGGCGCATTGGGAGGCCGACGTCGTGCTGCGCGACGGTGCGGCGGCACACTTGCGGCCCATCCGGGAGGACGACGCCGACCGGCTGCAGCGCATGCACCAGTCTCAGTCAGAGTCCTCGATCTATCTGCGTTACTTCACCTATAAGTCGACGCTGACTGACAGGGAGCTCCGGCGCTTCACCGGTGTGGACCACCAGGACCGGGTCTCCTTCGTCATTCTCCTCGAGGACGAGATCATCGGCGTCGGCGGATACGACCGCATCGACGACTCCGCCGAGGCGGAGGTCGCCTTCAACATCTCTGATGCGCATCAGGGCCGTGGGCTGGGTTCGATCCTGCTGGAGCACCTCGCCGCGGCGGGCCGCGAACGCGGCATCGAGCAGTTCTCCGCGGAGGTGCTTCCGGAGAACCGCAAGATGCTCACGGTCTTCTCCGAGGCCGGCTACGAAGTGCAGCGCAAGTTCGAGGACGGTGTGGTGCTGCTGGAGTTCTCCATCGACCCCACCGAGCGGTCCAGGGCAGTGATGGAGTCCCGCGAGCACCGTGCCGAGGCCAGGAGCCTGCGGGAGCTCCTGGCTCCGCAGCATGTGGCGGTGATCGGCGCCTCCCGGGAGTATGGCTCTCTCGGGTACCAGGTGCTGCACAATCTCATAGAGGGCCGTTTCACCGGTTCGGTCCACTCGGTGAACCCCGAGGCCTTCGAGCTCGGCGGCGCTCCGGCATACTCCTCGCTGAGCGAGATCCGGGAGTCCGTGGATCTCGCGGTGATCGCCGTGCCAGCGCACCAGCTGGCCGGGGTGGTGACCGAATGCGGGCAGCACGGGGTGAAAGGCCTGCTGGTCCTGACCGGCGGGCTGGACCCGAGCCCTGCTGCGCCGGCAGCGGGCGCCGAGCCCACCGCGGAC
>DXGD01000490.1 GCA_019114115.1 Candidatus Nesterenkonia stercoripullorum | reverse complement strand
GGGAGTCATATCCTCGCCGATGAGGCCGCTGATGCCTGCGCTATGGGCTTCATCGCGAAGGCCTGCATCCACCCTGATCAGGCAGGTATCGTGCGGGGCGCCTACACCCCCACAGATGAGGACGTGGAGTGGGCGAAGGGCCTCACTGCAGCCTGTGAGGAGCGTGGCGGCAGCCAGGTGGGCCGCACCGCCGGAGGCCGAGCGTCCGGCGCTCCCATGCCGGACCTGGAAGGGGTCGGCGCCTTCACCTTCCGCGGGAAGATGATCGACGCCCCGGTGATCAAGCAGGCGCAGCGGATCCTGCACCGCTACGCCGCCACGCTGCCCAGTGCGAGAGGGATACGGTAGATGTTCCACGGGTTCTACGAGGAGATTCACGAGGAGTTCCGCGAGGTCGTCCGGGAGTTCGTCGCGCGAGAGGTCACCCCGCACTACCGGCGCTGGGACGAGGCGCACATGATCGATCGCGCCATGTGGCAGGCCGCTGCTGAGAACGGCCTGCTAGGGCTCGCCATCGGCGAGCAGCATGGGGGGATGGGCCTCACCGACTACCGCTTCCGCATGATCATCGACGAGGAGCTGGCCAGGGCGGACGCCCTCGGCGTCGCGCTGGCACTGCACCTGCACGACGACTGGGTGCTCCCCGCGCTGCTGCGCTTCGGGTCCCCGGAGCAGCAGCAGCGGTGGCTGCCGCGGTTCATGGACGCCAGCTTCGTCTCCTCGGTCGCGTTCACCGAGCCCGGCGCGGGCTCGGATCTCCGGGCGGTCCGCACCAAGGCGGTGCGGGACGGCGAGGACTATCTGATCTCAGGGCAGAAGACCTTCATCGGCAACGGCATCTCCGGCGACGGCGCGCTCGTGCTCGCCCGCACCGACGGCGGCCCGGGGCGGGGAGCCTCCGCGCGCGGCGAGGAGCGGTCATTCAGCCTGTTCCTGGTGGAGAAGTCGGAAGGGTACGACGTCGGCCGGCAGCTGGACAAGATGGGCCTGAAAGCTTCCGACACCGCGGAGCTGTTCTTCTCCGAGGTCCGCGTCCCGGCGCAGAACCTGATCGGCGAGGAGGGCCGCGGGCTCGAGTACGCCAAGGCGATCCTCCCGCAGGGCCGGCTCGCGGTGGCGGCCTCGGCCGTCGTCGTCGCCGCCGAAGTGCTGAGGCAGACGCGTGAGTACATCGGGGAGCGCGAGGCGTTCGGCAGCGTGGTCGGGCAGTTCCAGAACTCCCGCTTCCAGATGGCTGACCTGCAGGTCAGCCTCGAGGCGAGCCAGCACTACATCGCCCACGCCGTGACGCGGTTCAACGCCGGGACGCTCGACGTCGCCGGGGCCTCGAAGGCGAAGCTCTGGGCCACGGAGCGGACGAAGGAGCTGGTCGACGCCTGCCTTCAGCTGCACGGCGGTTACGGGTACATCCTGGAGTACCCGGTCGCTCAGGCCTATCTCGCGGTGCGGCTGATGACCATCTTCGGGGGGACCTCGGAGATCCTGCGAGAGACGGTCTCCACGGACCTCCTGCGTTGACGAGCCGCGCCTGGGAGTCGCGCTAATTCATGGCGCTAATCCATCGCACCAATCCATCGAGCTGACCAGCCGGCCCCCTGCGGTCCAGGCCGGGAGGCCTTGACTCCCGGTATCCGCCGATCCCAGACTCCCGCTAGGACATCACCGTGGCCGGCCGGGCCGGCGTGCCGAGCGGTGGTGCGGTGGGAGCGAGGAAGCGGGGAGACCTGTGCGGATCATCATCACCCAGAACATGACGCTGGACGGCCGCGTCGAGATGCTCGACGGCTGGTTCGACCCCTCCGATCAGGACGAGGACCTCGCGGAGGAGATCCGCCGGCAGAGCGCCGAGGAGGAGGTCCTGCTGCTGGGACGGCAGACGTTCACCGACTTCCGCGGCTACTGGCCCCAGCAGCACCAGGACACCACCGGGGTGGCCGATCAGCTGAACCGCATCGACAAGCTCGTCGTCTCCTCCACGATGAGGGATCCGCAGTGGCAGAACTCCAGGATCGTCGACGGCGATCCGCTGGCCGAGGTCCGCAGGCTGCGCGAGGCCGAGGGTGGGGACGTGATCATCACCGGCAGCATCCAGTTGGCGCACGCCGTCATCGCTGCCGGACTCGCCGACGAGTACCGGATGTTCGTCTACCCGTACTGGCAGGGACGCGGGCGCGGGTTCTTCCCCGAGGGGCATTCGCCGCCATCGCTGCGGCTGCTGCGCGCGCGGAGCTTCGGCTCCGGCGTCGTCCATCTCGCCTACGGCCCGGCTGCGGGCGGTCACGATGGGGGACGAGACTGATGGGACGGCTGATCTACTCTGTCGTCTGCTCGCTCGACGGATATCTGGCTGATGAGAACGGAGATTTCAGCTGGGCCTTCCCCGATGAGCAGATCCACCGGCATGCGAACCTCGAGATGCGGGGCATCTCGCTGCAGCTGCTCGGGCGGCGACTCTACGAGATCATGGTCCCCTGGGAGACGGACCCGGATCTCGCGGCGGATTCCGAGGTCGGCGCGGAGTTCGCGCGGTACTGGCAGGATTCGGACAAGATCGTGTACTCCTCCACCCTGGCGGAGCCGCTCACCGAGCGCACGCGCATCCGGCGGAGCTTCGATGCCCGCGAAGTGCGGACGCTGACGCGCGAGGCACCCGGCGACGTCGTCATCGGAGGGCCCACGCTTGCAGCCGAGGCCTTCCGTGACGGCCTGGTCGACGAGGTCCGCATGGTCGTGATGCAGGTGACCATCGGCAGCGGGCTGCCCGTCTTCCCCCTGAACCAGCGTGTCCGGCTCTCGCTCATCGAGAGCACGACGTTCGACGGCGGCGCCCTCGGGCTGATCTACCGGGTGCTCTGTGACGCGTAGCACGGCCTCATGCACCGGCACCCTGCACGGCGAGGGACGATGCCGGCCACTGGTACTGCGCCGTCGTCCGCAGGGCCTGGATGAAGGAGGAGACCGTCTCGTCGGGGCCCTCACGGGTGAGCACACCGATGGTCCGTCTGGCCTCCGGGTGGTCGATGGGTATCTCCACCACCTCGTCGCCCGCCTGTGATGTGCTCGGAGGCAGGATCGTCACTCCCAGCCCGGCGGCGGCCAGGCCGCGCGCGATCCGGTAGTCGTCCACCTCTATCGCGCTGGCCAGCGTCGTCCGCTCCGGCATCAGGATCCTGCGGGTCGACTCATGCAGCCCGAATCCGCTGCGCAGCGCGATCAGGTCGTAGCGGCGGATCTCCTCCGCGCGGACCGCGCGCTGCAGCTGGGCCAGCGCGTGCGCTGCCGGGACGACGGCGAACAGCGGTTCGCTGAACAGCACCGTCGTCCTCAGGCCTGGTGTCGGCGCAGGGTCCGCGACGACGGCGACGTCCGCCTCTCCGGCGGAGACCGCGGCGATCGACTCGGTGCGCGCCCCGTGGGTCAGGGAGAGCCCGACCTGCGGTTCGCGCGCAGTGAAGCGGGCCACCGCGCGCGGCAGATACCGCTCGCCGAGCAGGGCCTGGTAGCTGACCGCGATGCTGCACCGGGCGGCCGGACGTCGCCCGCGAGCCATGACGAGACCGTCTTCCAGGGTGTCGAAGGCCTGTGAGGCGGCGGCCGCCAGGTGCTCGCCGGCCTCGGTCAGCTCCAGTCTCCGGCCCGCCCGGCGGGTGAGGGCGATGCCGCAGCGCTCGCTCAGACGCGCGAGGGCACGGCTCGCCGAGGGCTGGGGCATGCGCAGGCGCTCCGCGGCGACGGTCACGCTGCCGGTGCCGGCGAACTCCAGCAGGACCGCCAGGTCGGGCAGAAGCGTCCGCACCTCGGATGAACTCATGCTTTAATCGTATACGTCGAGCGGTAGCATGTATTCGTCATGTCCTCATCGCGTGAATAAACTGTCTAGACGTGGCACGTACCGGCAGCGCGAAGGATGACCCCGCGACCTCTTCCCGGCAGGAGGGGCGGCGCTACCGGCGCATCCTCTTCGCCCTCATCGCAGCCGGCGTCGCCACCTTCACAGAGCTCTACGCCATCCAGGGGGTGCTCACCCAGCTGGCCGAGGAGCTGCAGGTCAGCCCCTCAGAGGCATCTCTGGCCATCTCGTTCGCCACCACCGGCGTCGCGCTGGGGGTCCTTCCCTGGGCCTGGGCCGGGGACCGGTTCGGGCGGCTGCGGTGCATGCAGTTCGCCGTCAGCGCAGCAGTCGTCTTCGGCCTGCTCGCGGCCGTGATGCCCTCGTTCGAGGCCCTCCTGGCGGTGCGCCTGCTCGGCGGGGTGGCGCTGGCGGGCGTGCCCGTGCTCGCGGTCGCCTACATCCGGGAGACCCTCAAGGGCTCGATGGCGGCGGCCGCTGCCGCGGCCTATATCGCCGGCACCACGGTCGGGGGAGCCGGGGGGCGTGTCATCTCGGGGGCGCTGAGCCCTGAGCTCGGATGGCGCGGGGCGGTCCTGGGGGCCGGCGTGGCCAGCCTCGCCGTCGCCGTGGTCTTCCTGGCGCTGGCGCCGCGCAGCGCCGTCCGCCCCCGCGGCGGCGGGTCGCAGTGGGCACGTCTGAGGTCCGCGACGAGCAGGCTCGCGCTCTGGCGGCTCTACGTCCAGGGGCTGCTGCTGACCGGGTCCTTCGTCGCGGTGTACAACTTCCTGGGGTTCAGGGTGGAGGCACCGCCGTATTCTGTGCCGCCGTCGCTGGCCGCCCTGCTGTTCCTGTCCTACTTCGCCGGCACCGTCACCTCGCGGATGACGGGCTCGTGGCTGCCCCGTCTCGGGTACACCAGGACCGTGCTGGTGGGCTTCTTCGGCATGGCCGTGGGGCTCGGCGTGATGCTCATCGAGAACCTGATGGCGGTGATCCTGGGGCTGGTGGTCTTCACGGCGAGCTTCTTCCTGGCGCACGCCGCCGCGGTCGCGACGGTCGGCGAGGTCGCCGGAGCGCAGTATCAGTCACAGGCCAGCGCGATGTACACGATCATGTTCTATCTCGGTTCGGGAGTGCTCGGCTGGCTTCTCGGGCTGTTCTTCGAGCAGTCCGGGTGGCCAGCTCTGACGCTCGCGATCGGCATCGTCCTGGTGGTGTGCGCGGCGTTCTGCACGATCGGCCGCCCGCGACGCTCCGGGCAGCGGTATTCCGTCCGGGACGGCGCGTAGCGAACGACGGCGCCCGTGACGGGTTCAGTAGAGTGGCGCTATGTCCTCACAGGTTTCACCCGAGCACTCGGCCACCACCGCAGCGCCGCGCCGGCATGCCAGCGGCCCTGCAGACCCGCTGCTGAGCGCCGCAGAGGGTCGTCTGGAGGGCATGCTCGCCGATATCCAGCGCGCCGTGGAGATCGAGACGCCGTCCTCCGACATCGAGGCTGTCGGGGCCGGCGCCGAGGACCTGGCCCGTGTGGTCGCGGAGCGGTTGCACGCGGAGCCGGAGGTCATCGTCCGCGACTGCGTGAAGCATCTTCGGGTGCGCTTCGGGCCCGGGCCCGCGAAGGTCGTCCTGCTCAACCACCAGGACACGGTCTGGCCGGTGGGAACGCTCGCCCGGAAGCCCTTCAGCCGGGCGGACGGCGTGCTGCGCGGCCCGGGTGTCTTCGACATGCTCACCGGAGCGGTCATGTCCATCCACGCCGTCGCGATGCTCGCCGAGCTGGGTGAGCCCCTGGAGGGCCTGAGCATGCTGATTACCTCGGACGAGGAGATCGGCTCGCCGAGCTCGAGCGAGCTGATCACCTCCGAGGCAGCAGCGGCGCGCGCGGTCCTGGTGATGGAGGCCGCTGCGGGGTCCGCGCTCAAGGTCGCCCGCAAAGGCATCGCGATGTACACCGTGGTGGTCCACGGCCATGCCGCGCATGCTGGCCTCGAACCGGAGAAAGGCGTCAACGCCGGCATCGCGCTGGGCACGCTGCTACCGCGGATCGCCGCGCTCAGCGACGAGGGGGAGCGCACCACGGTCACCCCCACGGTGATCAGTGCGGGCACGACGACGAACACCGTCCCCGCGCGTGCCCAGGTGGCGGTGGATGCGCGCGCGGTCACCGCGGAGGAGCAGCGGCGCGTGGACCGGGAGATCCGCGAGCTGACCACTGATGTCGACGGCGCCAGCGTGGAGGTGCGGGGTGGGATCAACCGCCCGCCGATGGAACGCAGCGCCACCTGGGCCCTCTTCGAGGACGCTCAGCGGGTGGCTGCTGAGCTGGGTCTCGAGGTGCCCGCGGCCGTCGAGGTCGGCGGTGGGTCGGATGGGAACTTCACCGCGGGGCTGGGCATCCCCACGCTCGACGGGTTAGGAGCGGTCGGCGACGGCGCGCACGCCGAGCACGAGCACGCGCTGATCGCCGAGATCGCGCCGCGCACGGCCCTGCTCGCCGGCCTGATCCGGGACCAGCTGCGCCGCTGAAGCCGGCCACGCGAAGCAGCCGCCGGGATCAGCTGGTGACTGCGGGCGTCCTCTGGTGCGCCCGTGCGGAGTGCTCCAGCTTCACCGTCCACGTCTCACCGGGACTCAGGCTCTTCGGCGTGCCCTCGACGTTGACGTCGATAGGCTCCGCCGAGCCCTGGCTCAGGGTCAGCGTGACCTCCTCGTGGTTCATGTGCACCAGGATCGGCTGGTTGCGGTAGCGCATCCGGAAGCGGGCCTCGGGCAGCTCGTCGGGCAGCAGCGGGTGCAGCCACAGCGCATCTGCCCGCGTCTCGACGCCGGCATAGCAGCGCAGCACCATGTCCACGGTGCCGGCCATGGCGCCCAAGTGGATTCCTTCGCG
>DXGD01000053.1 GCA_019114115.1 Candidatus Nesterenkonia stercoripullorum | reverse complement strand
GGAAGACTTCGCCGTCGACGATGGCCTGCTTGGCCTTGCTCAGCGTGGCGAGATACTCGCTCTCCTGCCAGGAATGCTCCACGGCGGAGGCCAGATCCTGCTCCACGGCCTGTCCCAGCTCCGGCTCCGTGGCGGCGATCTGCGGCAGCACCGGCTGGGCAAGCGTCTCGCGCATCCGATGCAGGCGCTGCACGGCGTCGTGATATGCCCGCTCCACTCCGGTGGCACGACCGTCGAAGTTGATCGCATTGGCCACCAGGGTCACGGTCCCGTCCCGGTTGTCGTGCACGATCAGATCGCTGATCAGGTTCATCGCCATCTCCGGGATGCCCAGGTCGTCCTCGGGGCGGGTGGTCAGCTTCTCCCAATGGCGAATGACCTCCCAGCCGATGTATCCCACGAGTCCGGAACTCAGATGCTGCATCACATCAGTCTGGGCGCGACCGCTCTCCCCGGTGAGGAAGGCCAGCGTCTCGCGCAGGACCTCCGCACTGGTGCCTTCCTGAGGAGTTCCCGCAGGAGGGGTGCCCAGCCAGTGGGCGTGGCCGTCACGCTCAGTCAGCGTCGCCACCGAATTCACTCCGATGAAGGAATGCCGCGACCACACCCCGCCCACAGCGGCGGACTCCATCAGGAACGTGCCCGGGCGTCCGCCACCGAGGGCGTGGTAGATGCTCAGCGGGGTATGTGCATCTGCCAGCAAGGTCATCGTCACCGGAATGACCCGATGGTCCGAGGCCAGGTCGATGAATTCCTGCTCGGTGACGCTGATCTGACCGAGACTACGCACGCTGGCCCCCTTCGTCTGAACGGTCTGCTGCCGAGGCCACGACGCGGCCGGTGAAACAGCTGCGAGTACCGGTATGACAGGCGGGTCCCTGCTGGCTCACCTGCATCAGGACCGTGTCACCATCGCAGTCAAGGCTGATCTGCTCCACGGTCTGCAGGTGGCCCGAGGTCTCCCCCTTGCGCCACAGTTCGCCCCGTGAGCGCGACCAGTACGTCGCCCGGCCGGTGAGCAGTGTCTGTTCCAACGATTTCGCGTTCATCCAGGCCATCATGAGGACCTCGCCATTGGCGGAGTCCTGGGCGATAGCCGGGACGAGTCCGTCCGCGGAGAAGCTCACCTTCTCCAGCACCTCAGCCGGGTTCGCCGTCAGCGGGACGGCCACGGCGGAGAGCCCGGTCGCCCCAGCGGAGCCTGCGTCAGTCATGGTCTCGTCGTCCTTGCTCTTCGTACTTCACTTGTCATGCGTTCGGCTCGGCGGTCACCGGTGCGCAGCACTCGGGCTCAGCGTACGGGGTGTCCTGCCGAGCGGATGGCGTCCTTCACGCGGGAGATCATATCGTCCGGGCCGAAATGGAACATCGACGCCGCCAGCACAGCGTCGGCACCGGCCTCGATAGCGGGCGGGAAATGCTCCGGGACGCCTGCTCCGCCGGAGGCGATCAGCGGGACCCGCGTCTGACGCCGAACCGCGGAGATCATCTCGACGTCGAAGCCGTCCCGCGTCCCGTCGGCGTCGATGGAGTTCAGCAGGATCTCCCCCACGCCGCGGTGCGCTGCTTCGCGGCACCACTCGATGGCATCGATGCCTGTCCCGGTGCGTCCGCCGTGAGTGGTGACTTCGAATCCGGAGCCGATCGCGGGGTCGGCGCTGCGGCGGGCGTCCAGGGAGAGCACAAGGACCTGACTGCCGAAGCGATGGACGATCTCGTCGATGACCTCCGGACGCGCGACCGCCGCCGTATTGATCGAGGCCTTATCGGCGCCGGAGCGCAGCAGCGTCGCCACGTCCTCGGGCGTGCGCACGCCGCCGCCGACAGTCAGCGGGATGAACACTTCCTCCGCGGTTCGGGTCACCACGTCGTAGGTCGTCTCCCGGTCTGCGCTTGAGGCGGTGACGTCGAGGAATGTGAGCTCATCGGCGCCGGCGTCGTTGTAGCGATGGGCCAGCGCCACAGGGTCCCCGGCGTCGCGCAGGTTCTCGAAATTGATGCCTTTGACCACTCGCCCGGCATCGACGTCGAGGCAGGGGATCACCCGTACAGCAAGCGAAGTCTGCGACATGGTCAGTGATTGCTCCTCTTCAACGACGGGGACGGAGCCTGCCGCGGCCGTCAGCGGCGACGCAGGACAGCTCCGGCGGGATCACGGCGCTCACACCCGGCACGCGTGGATGGACGAGACCAGGATGGCACGGGCACCGATGTCGTAGAGCTCGTCCATCAGCTGATTCGTCTGCTTGCTGGGGACCATCGAGCGTACCGCGACCCAGTTCTCATCGGCCAGCGGCGAGATCGTGGGAGACTCCAGCCCTGGGGTGATGGCAGTGGCTGCCTCGAGCAGATCACGACGGACGTCGTAGTCCATCATCACGTACTGCCGTGCCACCAGGACCCCCTGCAGCCGGCGGATCAGCCGATCGATACCGGTGGGACGCTCACCGTGACGGGAGATGAGGATGGCTTCCGAGCGCATGACCTCCGCGCCGAATGTCTCCATCCCGGCTGCCTTGAGCGTGTTCCCGGTCTCGACGACGTCGGCGATCGCATCGGCGACGCCGAGCCGGACGGCGCTCTCCACCGCGCCATCGAGGTGGACGACTTCCACATCGGAGATCCCCTGCTGCTCGAACCAGTGGCTGAGCAGCCCGTCATAGCTGGTGGCGACCCGCTTGCCGGCGAGATCCCCGGCCGAGGAGAAATGGCCCTGCGGCCCCGCCAGCCGGAAGGACGAGCCCCCGAAGCCCAGGCCCATGATCTCTTCGGCGCCGTGGTCGACACGAGCGTCCTGGAAGAGATCCCGCCCGGTCAGGCCGATGTCCAAAGTCCCCGAGCCGACGTAGACGGCGATGTCGCGCGGGCGGAGGTAGAAGAACTCCACCCCGTTCTCCTCATCGACCATGACCAGTTCCCGCTTGTCGCGGCGCTGGACATAGCCGGCTTCACTCAGCATGGCAGTGGCGGCCTCGGCGAGTGCGCCCTTATTCGGTACGGCTACACGCAGCATGATGGATGCCCTTCAGATAGTTTTCGTAGTGTGACTCGCGCAACGGGCTGTGTCACAGGTGCCGGTAGAGGTCTTCGGGGGTGATGCCCTTGGCCAGCATCATCACCTGGAGGTGATAGATCAGCTGGGACATCTCCAGGGCGGCGTCCTCATCGGTTTCGTACTCGGCGGCCATCCACACTTCGGCGGCCTCTTCGACGATCTTCTTGCCGATCTGATGGACCCCCGCGTCCAGAGCGGCAACGGTGCCGGATCCTTCCGGACGTGTGCGGGCCTTCTCGGCGAGTTCGGCGTAGAGGGTATCGAAGCTTTTCACACCCCCCAGGGTATGCTGTCAAGGTCGCTGCGCGCGATTTCGGCACCCCGAGGGCGCACCCTGGCGGCCCACACAGCTCACCCAGCGCACGCCAGGCACGCAGCAACCCCGTTCGGGACTCAGGCCGGGAGCGGGAAGGCGTCCATGAGCGCCGCCGTGGCGAAGGCCGCATGGGCCGCTTCGAAGCCTTTGTCCTCCCCGGAGCCCTCCAATCCCGCTCGATCTCGCGCCTGCGCGTCGTCGTCGCAGGTGAGAAGACCGAACCCGAT
>DXGD01000489.1 GCA_019114115.1 Candidatus Nesterenkonia stercoripullorum | reverse complement strand
GTGGCGGAGGCCAGCGACGTCCCGGTTGCTGCGTACCAGGTCAGCGGTGAATACGCGATGATCGAGGCGGCTGCAGCACAGGGCTGGATCGACCGCCGGGGTGCGGTGCTCGAGAGCCTGATCGCTATCCGCCGGGCCGGTGCCGACGCAGTGCTGACCTACTATGCCGCCGAGACCGCCCGGTGGCTCGCTGAGGAGAGCGCGAGCACCGCAGAGCGTGCTCAGCGGGAGAACCGGCGCAATACCCACACGACCAGCGGCACTCCCACACAACCAGCGGCGCTGCGGCGTCGTAAGGAGGATACGACGTGACATCGACGACTTCCCAGCCCACCAACCAGGAGCTGTTCGACTCGGCCCGCCGCCTCATGCCCGGCGGGGTGAACTCGCCGGTGCGCGCCTTCGGATCCGTGGGTGGCACGCCGACGTTCATGGTCTCAGCCGAGGGAGCCTACCTGCACGATGCCGAAGGCACTGAGTACGTCGACCTTGTCGGCTCCTGGGGCCCGGCGCTGCTGGGCCACAAGCACCCTGAGGTCATCAGCGCCGTGCATCGCGCGGTTGATCACGGCCTGGGCTTCGGCACCTCGCACCCGGATGAGACGCGGCTGGCCGAGCTGGTGCGTCGTCGTGTTCCGGGCGCTGAGATGATCCGCATGGTCTCCACCGGGACCGAGGCCACGATGACGGCGATCCGGCTCGCACGGGGCGTGACCGGGCGCAACCTCATCGTGAAGTTCGCAGGCTGCTACCACGGCCATTCGGACGGCCTGCTGGCCGCTGCCGGCTCCGGTGTGGCGACCCTGGGTCTCCCGGGATCAGCCGGTGTCACGGCCGCGCAGGCCTCAGAGACGCTGGTGCTGGAGTACAACGACCGCGAAGGGCTGCAGCAGGTCTTCGCCGAGCACGGGGACAGCATCGCCGCAGTCATCACCGAAGCGGTGCCGGCGAACATGGGTGTGGTGGAGCCGGAGGAGGGCTTCAACGCGTTCTTGCGTCAGATCACTGCCGAGCACGGATCGCTGATGATCTTCGACGAGGTCATGACCGGCTTCCGGATCACCGAGGCCGGCTACTGGGGCGCTTCCGGCCGTGCAGAGGGATGGGAGCCGGACATCTTCACCTTCGGCAAGGTCATCGGCGGAGGCCTGCCCACGGCTGCGCTCGCGGGGCGGCAGGAGATCATGGAGCACCTGGCGCCCACCGGGCCGGTGTATCACGCCGGAACCCTCTCGGGTAACCCGGTCGCGATGGCGGCCGGGGTCGCGACGCTGGAGAACGCCACTGCTGAGGTGTACGCGCACATCGACCGCCAGGCCGCACGAGTAGCCCAGGAGCTGGGACGCTCGCTCGAGGCCGCTGGAGTGGATCACAGCGTACAGAAAGTGGGGTCGCTGTTCTCTGTGGCGTTCGGCACCGGGGCACACGGCGTCGGCAGCTACGCGCAGGCCAAGGAGCAGGAAGCCTTCCGCTATCGTGCCTTCTTCCATGCGATGCTCGACGCCGGTGTCTACCTGCCGCCCAGCGTCTTCGAAGCGTGGTTCCTCTCCGCAGCCCACGACGACGCCGCCGTGCAGAAGATCCTGGACGCGCTGCCCGCCGCAGCTCAGGCTGCCGCCCAGGCGCAGCCGGCTTCCAGCTGAGAGCAGCGCTCCCGCGGGTGCCTCACATCGGCCAGGCCGGATTCACCACGGCGTCGGGACGAGTGCGGCGGAAGTACTCCTGGAGGTCCGCCGCCTGCTCCGCCTTCCACTGCGCCTGCAGCGCGTGGATCTCCGCAGCAGGGAGCTGGACTTGGGGGTACTGGCGGGCGAGGGCGCGCGCGACGTCGACGGCAGCCTCGGCGTCAGGTGCCGCTGAGTGGGCCCCGTCGAGCACGATGCCGTAGTGGGCGCACAGGTGTGCCAGAGTGCGCTTGCCGCGTCGGTACTTGTCGACCTGCTTGTCGATGACCAGCGGGTCGATGATGGAATGCGGGTCAGGGAAGTCCAGGCCGCATCGGCGAGCCTCGACGGCCAGCACGGTGAGGTCATAGGGCGCGTTCATCACCACGATGACCGATCCGGCGTCGAACTCCGCTCTGAGCGCATCCAGCAGCTGGGGGAGGGCCTCCTCCGGCGGCTGGCCGTGGGCGCGCGCATGCTCCGTCGTGATGCCGTGCACTGCAGTGCTCTCGGCGGGAATCTCGACGCCCGGATCCACGAGCCACTCGCGAACCCGCGGGCGTCGGGTTGCCGGGGGGTGTTCTGGATCGTAGATCACCAGAGCGGCCGAGACGATGAGTGCGGTGCTGGGATCAGGACCGGTCGTCTCCAGGTCGAATCCGACGAGCCGTGAGGTGTGCCAGGAGTCTGCGCTGGGTGAGATGTCGAAGAGGGCCTCGGTGGTCATGGGAATACCGTAGCGCGTGGCCCGGACACGTGGGGCACTGACGCCGCAGCGTGTCCGTGGCTGATGATTGAATATGAGACATGATCACAGGGGATGAACTCACCGGGGGTGAATTGACCGGGGACGAACTGACCGGGGATGGCCTCGCCCGGGATGACCTCGGTTCGCGCGGGGCCGTTGCGGCCTCCGGTGCCACACTGCGCGCAGGGCGCTTCGCCTCGGCTGACCACCTCGACCCGTCGGTGAGCCAGCAGCGCGTGCTCGAGCATGCTGCCTCCGATCCCGGCCCGTTGCTGGTCTACGGCGGGCCGTCGACAGGCAAGACCACGCTGACGGTGGAACTGGCTGTGCGGCATTTGGAGGCGGAGCACGGTTCGCACCGGCTCACGGTCCTCTCACCGTCCAGGGTCGCAGCTGCGCGGGTCCGCGAGTCGATGGCACG
>DXGD01000488.1 GCA_019114115.1 Candidatus Nesterenkonia stercoripullorum | reverse complement strand
GTCGATGAGCACGCCGGGCGGCTCATCGTCGTCTCGGCGGCCGACAATCTGACCAAGGGCACAGCCGGGGGAGCCGTGCAGTCCATGAACCTCGCCCTAGGCCTTGAAGAGACCGCCGGGCTGACCACATTGGGAGTATCACCGTGAGCGTGACCGCAGCATCAGGATTCCACGCAGCCGGCGTCAGCGCCGGGCTGAAGAGCTCCGGGCGCGATGTGGCGCTCGTGGCCAATACCGGGCCGCTGAAGAGCGCCGCTGCCGTCTTCACCACCAACCGCGTGGCCGCTGCACCAGTTCTGTGGTCGCGTCAGGCGGTCAGCGACGGCAGGGCCGACGCCGTCGTGCTCAACTCCGGGGGCGCAAATGCGTGCACCGGGCCCGAGGGGTTCGCCGACACCCACGCCACTGCCGAGCACACTGCTGAGCTGTTGGGTATCTCAGCGCAGGACGTCCTGGTCTGCTCCACGGGCCTGATCGGCGAGCGGCTGGATATGCCCGCGCTGCGCGAGGGGGTGAGTCAGGCCTCCGCGGCCCTGAACAGCGAGGCGGACGCAGGCGAGTATGCCGCTGACGCTATCCGCACCACCGACTCGGTCACGAAGACGTCGACGGCGCAGGGGACCGGATTCGTCGTCGGCGGTATGGCCAAGGGGGCCGGGATGCTGGCGCCCGGCATGGCCACGATGCTCTCGGTGATCACCACCGACGCCGTGATCGAAGCGGCTGACCTCGACGCCGCACTCACCGAGGCCGTGCGGGTCAGCTTCAACCGCGCGGATTCCGATGGGTGCATGTCCACGAACGACACGGTGATCGCGATGGCCTCCGGAGCGAACCCGACCGGCGCAGGAGCTGCCGTGGAGCTCGGCGACTTCCAGCAGGCGCTCAACGAGGTCTGCCAGGACCTGGCCCGCCAGCTCATCGCCGACGCCGAGGGCGCGCACCATGAGATCGCCATCACCACCCGGAACGCAGCCAGCGAAGAGGAGGCCGAGATCGCCGGGCGTGCCGTGGCACGGTCCAACCTCTTCAAGACGGCGATCTTCGGCCAGGACCCCAACTGGGGCCGGATTCTCTCCGCCGTCGGCACGACGACGGCGCAGTTCGACCCGACGACGATCGACGTCGCCGTCAACGGCGTCTGGATATGCCGCAACGGCGGGATCGGCGAGGACCGTTCGCTGGTGGACCTCTCCGGCAGGAACGTGGACGTCACCATCGACTTGCACGCGGGCGACTCCACCGCGACGATCCTCACCAACGACCTGACGCACGACTACGTCCACGAGAACTCCGCGTACTCGACCTGAGAGGCCCATCTGTGACTGACCCTGTGAACAGCGCCCAGAACAGCGCCCTGAGCGGCCCCTCGACGGCGGACAAGGCCGCCACGCTGGTGGAAGCGCTGCCCTGGATGCAGAAGTTCGCCGGCGAGACCATCGTCATCAAGTACGGCGGCAACGCGATGGTCAACGACACGCTGCGCCGGGCCTTCGCCGAGGACGTCGTCTTCCTCCGCCATGTCGGCGTCAATCCCGTCGTCGTCCACGGTGGGGGGCCGCAGATCAACACGATGCTCGACGCCGTCGGCATCGAATCGGAGTTCCGCGGCGGCTACCGGGTGACCACTCCGGAGGCGATGGACGTCGTCCGGATGGTGCTCACCGGGCAGGTCGGCCGGGATCTCATCGGGCTGATCAACTCTCACGGCCCCTACGCCGTCGGGCTCTCCGGCGAGGATGCGGCGCTGCTGCGGGCACAGCGCAAGAGTGCCATGATCGATGGACTGGAGACGGACCTGGGGCTCGTCGGTGAGGTCACCGGGGTCAATCCCGCGGCCATCGAGGATCTCCTGGCCGCGAAGCGCATCCCGGTGATCTCGACGATCGCGCCGGAGTTCGACGGCTCGGGGCAGCCCACCGGCGAGGTCCTCAACGTCAACGCCGATCTGGCCGCGGCCGCTGTCGCCTCGGCGCTCGGTGCGGCCAAGCTGGTCATGCTCACTGACGTCGCCGGCCTCTATGCGGACTGGCCGGATCCTGCCTCGCTGATCTCCTCCCTGCGCGCCGGTGAGCTGCGCGAGCTGCTGCCCAGCCTGCAGTCCGGGATGATCCCGAAGATGACGGCTGCGCTCACGGCAGTGGAGTCAGGGGTTCCGCGAGCGCACATCGTCGACGGACGGGAACCCCATTCGATGCTGCTGGAGATCGTCACGACCGACGGCGTGGGCACGCAGGTCGTGCCCGATGGAGAGGACACGCTATGAGCCAGACACCCACAGGCGGCCAGACGCCCGCGGACACGCAGCAGCCGGGCACCCAGGACGAGCAGCCGGGCACCGGGCTGAGCGCGGATTGGCAGGACCGTTACGCCCAGTCCCTCATGGGAGTCTTCGGCACACCTGGAGAGCTTCTGACCAGCGGCGACGGGTGCTGGGTCAAGGATGGGTCCGGCCGAGACCTGCTGGACATGCTCGGCGGCATCGCCGTCAACGCGCTGGGGCACCGCCATCCTGCCTTGCTTAACGCCGTGAACGCCCAGCTCAGCGAACTGGGGCATATCTCGAATCTGTTCGCCTCAGCACCGCAGATCCGTTTGGCGGAAATGCTCCTCAGCCGGGCCGAAGCGCCTGCCGGCTCCAGCGTCTTCTTCGCCAATTCGGGCTCGGAGGCCAATGAGGCTGCGCTCAAAGCCGTCCTCAGGCACCGGAAGGACACCGGCCGGGAACGGATCCTGGCTCTGGAGGGCAGCTTCCACGGACGGACCACGGGCGCTCTCGCGCTGACGCACAAACCGGCGTTCCGCGAGCCCTTCGGCGACCTGCTGACCGGTGTGGAGTTCATCCCGCCGAACGACATCGCTGCACTGGAGCAGGCCCTGACCGACGACGTCGCCGGCCTCTTCCTGGAACCGATCCAGGGGGAGTCCGGTGTGAAGCCGCTGGATGATGCGTACATGGTCCGCGCCCGCGAACTGACGCGCGAGCGGGGAAGCCTCCTGGTCTACGACGAAGTCCAGACCGGGATCGGGCGCACAGGCGAGTGGTTCCGCTTCCAGGGGGTCCAGCGCAGCTGGGGCCAGTCGCTGGCGCCGGATCTGATGACTCTGGCCAAAGGTCTCGGCTCGGGCTTTCCCATTGGTGCCCTGGTGGCTTTCGGGCCGGTGAACAGCGCTCTGCTAAGCGCTGGCCAGCACGGGTCGACCTTCGGCGGGAACCCGCTGGCCTCGGCCGCTGGAATCGCGACGCTGCAGACGCT
>DXGD01000487.1 GCA_019114115.1 Candidatus Nesterenkonia stercoripullorum | reverse complement strand
GATCTCAGCGGGTCTGTCGCTGAGTGTGGCCCCGCCTGAAGAACACGACCCCCACGAGGTGATCCCGGAGACAGTGCAGGACCTGACGATTCTCTATCAGGACGATGATCTCGTCGTCGTCAACAAGCCTGTGGGAGTGGCGGCGCACGGTTCGCCGGGCTGGACCGGGCCCACAGTGCTCAGCGGCCTGTTGGGTGCCGGGGTGCCGATCAGCACATCAGGGGCGCAGGAACGGCGCGGCATAGTGCATCGTCTGGACGTCGGGACCAGTGGGGTGATGGTGGTGGCCAAGACAGAACAGGCCTACACCGGGCTGAAGGACGCATTCAAGGCCCGACGGACGCAGAAGACCTACCACACCGTCGTCCAGGGACTACCGGATCCCACCGAAGGGACGATCGACGCGCCGATCGGACGGCACCCTGGATATGAATGGCGCTTCGCCGTCGTCGAGGGAGGACGCGAAGCCATCACCCACTATCAGCTGCGTGAAGCCTACGGCCGGGCCAGCCTCATGGAGGTGCAGCTCGAGACGGGCAGGACGCACCAGATCCGTGTCCACTTCTCGGCACTGGGACATCCCTGCGCTGGGGACCTGACGTACGGGGCAGACCCGGGGCTGGCTGCTGAGCTGGGTCTGACGCGGCAGTGGCTGCATGCAGCAGAGCTTGGTTTCACCCACCCCCTGGAGGATCGGTGGGTCAGCTTCACCGCTGAGTACCCAAGCGACCTGGTGGAGGCTCTCGATCTTCTCGAGAATCACTGAGCCGGTCGTGAGCTCCCGGGCCCCTGCGGGCTGAGCTGGGCAGAACCGAATCGATCCTGCTCGAATCGCGCAGAACCGAGCTGAGTAGAACCGAGTAATGGAAGGGACGCCGCGCATGGCTTCGTCGAAAGACTTCGTGCACCTGCACAATCACACTGAATACTCCATGCTCGACGGCGCCGCCAAGATCGGCGAGCTCTTCGAGCAGACCCGGCACCTGGGCATGCCAGCCGTAGCGACCACCGACCACGGTTTCCTCTTCGGCGCCTACGAATTCTGGAAGACCGCGCAGAACTATGACGTGAAGCCGATCATCGGCCTCGAGGCGTACCTCAGTCCCGGCACCCACCGCTCAGACCGGACCAGGGTCAAATGGGGTGAGGGGCTGCGCGGAGAGAAAGACGTCGCCGGCGGTGGCGCCTATACCCATATGACGATGTGGGCCGAGAACACCACGGGGATGCACAACCTGTTCCGCATGGGGTCGCGGGCATCCACTGAGGGCTATTTCTACAAGCCGCGCATGGACCGCGAGCTGCTGCAGACCTACGGTGACGGCATCATCGCCACCACCGGCTGCCCCTCCGGGGAAATCCAGACCCGTCTGCACCTGGGGCAATACGAGGAAGCCAAGCGGGCCGCCGGGGAGTTCCAGGACATCTTCGGCAAGGGGAACTTCTACTGCGAGCTGATGGACCACGGCCTCGAGATCGAGCGCAAGGTCAAGCAGGACCTGCTCCGGCTGGCCAAGGATCTCAATCTTCCGCTGGTGGCCACGAACGACCTCCACTACACCCACCAGCACGATCACAAGGCCCATGGGGCGTTGCTGTGCGTGCAGTCGAACTCCACCTTGGACGACCCCAACCGTTTCAAATTCGGCTCCGAGGAGTTCTACCTCAAATCCGCTGCGGAGATGCGGGACCTCTTCCGGGACTTCCCTGATGCCTGTGACAACACGCTGGCGATCGCCGAACGCTGCCAGGTGGAGTTCAACGAATCGGCGTCCTATATGCCGCGGTTCCCGGTGCCCGAGGGCGAGACCGAGGAGACGTGGTTCGTCCAGGAAGTGGAGAAGGGGCTGGACTACCGTTTCAACGGGGCGATTCCCGATGACGTGCGCAAGCAGGCGGAGTACGAAATCGGCGTCATCACCCAGATGGGGTTCCCAGGCTATTTCCTCGTCGTCGCGGACTTCATCAACTGGGCCAAGCAGAACGGCATCCGGGTGGGGCCGGGACGCGGCTCGGGCGCCGGCTCGATGGTGGCCTACGCGATGAGGATCACCGACCTCAACCCTCTCGAGCACGGGCTCTTCTTCGAGCGGTTCCTGAACCCGGACCGCGTCTCCATGCCCGACTTCGACGTCGACTTCGATGATAGGCGCCGCGCCGAGGTCATCGACTACGTGGTCAAGAAGTACGGCGATGAGCGCGTCGCGATGATCGTCACCTACGGCACCATCAAGTCCAAGCAGGCGCTGAAAGACTCCGCGCGCGTGATGGGGGAGCCGTTCTCCACAGGAGATCAGCTGACCAAGAAGATGCCGCCGGACGCGATGGGCAAGCCCATGCCGCTGAGCGAGATCTACGATTCCAGCGCGAAGCGGTATTCCGAGGCCGGGGAGATGCGGGAGTTCCTCGACAGCGACCCGCGGATGAAGGAGATCTTCGATCTGGCCTCCGGCTTGGAGGGCCTCAAGCGCCAGTGGGGTGTGCATGCCGCTGGCGTGATCATGTCCTCGGACCCGCTGATCGACATCATCCCGATCATGAAGCGTGAGCAGGACGGCGCGATCATCACCCAGTTCGACTACCCGATCTGTGAGTCGCTGGGCCTGATCAAGATGGACTTCCTGGGCCTGCGCAATCTCACGATCATCTCGGACGCGCTGGAGAACATCCAGATAAACCGCGGCGACGACGTCGACCTCGAGACCCTGGACTTGAATGACCGGCCCGCCTACGATCTGCTTGCCCGCGGCGATACGTTGGGGGTCTTCCAGCTCGACGGCAGCGGACTGCGCTCACTGCTGCGGCAGATGCGCCCGGACAACTTCGAGGATATCTCCGCGACGATCGCCCTCTACCGTCCGGGGCCGATGGGCGCGAACTCGCACACCAACTATGCCCTGCGCAAGAACGGCGTGCAGGATGTCACTCCTATCCACCCTGAGCTCGCCGAGCCCCTTGAAGAGATCCTTTCCACCAGCTATGGCCTGATCATCTACCAGGAGCAGGTCATGGCGATCGCGCAGAAAGTGGCCGGGTACTCGCTGGGTCAGGCCGATATTCTGCGCCGTGCCATGGGCAAGAAGAAGAAGTCCGAACTGGATAAGCAGCAGGTGGGCTTCTTCGAAGGCATGAAGGCCAACGGGTACTCGGAGGCTGCGGCCCAATCGTTGTGGGACATCCTGCTGCCCTTCTCGGACTATGCGTTCAACAAGGCCCACTCCGCCGCCTACGGCCTCATCGCCTACTGGACGGCCTACCTCAAGGCCAACTACCCGGCGGAATACATGGCCGCCCTGCTGACCTCCGTGGGGGAGAACCGCGATAAGCTCGCGCTCTATCTGGCTGAATGCCGTCGGATGGGCATCACCGTCACCGCGCCGAGCGTCAACGAGTCGGCGCTGACCTTCACCCCAGTGGGCGAGGACATGATCCGCTTCGGGATGGGCGCTGTGCGCAATGTCGGCGCCAACGTGGTCGCCGGGATGGTGGAAGCTCGTGAGGAGAAGGGCGGCTACGAGAGCTTCGCCGACTTCCTCAAGAAGGTGCCGCTGCATGTGTGCAATAAGCGCACGATCGAGTCGATGATCAAAGCCGGCGCGTTCGACGAGATGAACCACACCCGCCGCTCCCTGCTGAGCATTCACGATCAGGCCATAGACCAGGCGATCAGTCATAAGAAGCAGTCCCAGCAGTACGAGACCGACATCTTCGGTGCGCTCGGCTCCGCAGAGGACGAGATGGGCGATATCGACGGCGTCGCCGTGCCGGAGATGCCCGAATGGGACAAGATGGACAAGCTCAGCTTCGAGCGCGAGATGCTGGGCCTCTACGTCTCGGATCACCCGCTGCAGGGGCTGGAACGGATCCTGGCTCAGCATGCCGACCGCTCCATCAGCTCAGTCACGAGCGAGGATGGCCCAGCCGACGGCACGACAGTCACCGTCTGCGGCATGATCACCTCGCTGCAGCGCAGAGTCGCGAAGGCCTCGGGGAACCCCTACGCCCGGGCAGAGATCGAGGATATGGCCGGGGCCGTCGAAGTGATGTTCTTCGGCAAGACGTATCAGGCGGTCTCCATGGTCCTGGCAGAGGACCTGGTGGTCGCGGTGCGCGGTCAGATCGACAAGCGCGACGACGGCAGCATCACGCTGAAAGCCATGGACGTGACCGTGCCCGAGATCAATGAGGACGGTGCCGCAGGTCCTGTGGTGCTCTCCATGCCAACCCAGCGCGCCTCGGAGAAAGTCGTGACAGAGCTCGGCCGGACACTTCGCGCCCATCGCGGCAGCAGCGCTGTGCATATCCGGCTGGTCTCGGGGGATCGCGTGGAGCTCATGCGGTTGGGGGACCAGTTCCAGGTCACGCCCTCGCCGGCCCTCTATGGGGATCTCAAGGTGCTGCTCGGTCCGCACTGCCTGGATGTTTAGGCCCGGGCGCGGAGCAGCGTAGACATTCACTGGACGGGGCACTAGATCTTGTGGGTGAGCACTTGAGCTGTACCACATATGGTGGGTAAGCTGTCGGATGAGCCCTCCAGCGGAGTGTGCTGGTAGCAGTGGCCCTCGTTCAGAGCCCTGGGCCGCAGGCCCAGCCCGAATGTCCCACCCGGAATGTCTGTCCCAGCCCGAAATCCCAGTTCAGGAGACCTGAGCCCGTGCATTGCCCGTACTGCCGTCACGATTCCTCACGTGTGGTGGATTCTCGCATGCTCGATGACGGCTCGGGCATCCGCCGGCGTCGCCAGTGCCCGCAGTGCTCCAAGCGTTTCACCACGGTGGAGACCACTGCCATGAGCGTGATCAAACGCTCTGGAGCGGCGGAGCCTTTCGCGCGGTCCAAAGTCATCAACGGCGTGAGGAAGGCGTGCCAGGGCAGGCCGGTGTCGAATGACGATCTGGCCGTGCTCGCCCAGGAAGTCGAGGAGGCCATCCGCGCCTCAGGCAATGCCGAAGTGGACGCGAACGACGTCGGCCTCGCCATTCTCGGGCCGTTGAAGCGGCTCGACGTGGTGGCATATATGCGGTTCGCCTCGGTCTACAAGGGCTTCGCCGGACTCGACGACTTCGAGGCGGCCATTACTGAGCTGCGCCAGGAGGAGCTGCGGCTCCAAGGCGAGGGTGCCAAAGTGGTCCAGCCCCGGTTCGGCTTCCGCTGACCTGTTCTGAGCGGTCGGTCCCGGTGAGGCCGATCCGCCCTAAAGCTGCCGGTGGCGTCCTGCGCAGGGGAAGGCGCGGGGCGCCACCGGTTCACTGCCTCTGGGTCGCCGTCGCCAGCTCTCGCAGCGCCGAGATGGCGGCGTCGGGGTCCTCGGCGGAGTAGACCGCCGAACCCGCGACGAAAGTGTCCGCGCCGGCTTCCGCCGCCCGCTCGATGGTCGAGGCGCTGATGCCGCCGTCGACCTGGATGGCGATCTGACCTCCGAGGTCGTCCACGGCGTTGCGAGCACGCCGGATCTTCGGCAGGACGAGGTCCAGGAAGCTCTGGCCGCCGAAGCCGGGTTCCACTGTCATCAGCAGCAGCATGTCCAGCTCGCCCAGCATGTCCAGGTAGGGCTCGATGCCGGTCGCCGGCTTCAGTGCCATCGCGGGCTTGCTTCCGTGGCTGCTGAGCGTCCGCGCCAGCAGGATCGGGGCACGAGCGGCCTCCGCGTGGAACGTGACCGACTCGCAGCCCACCTCAGCGTAGCGAGGGGCCCAGGTATCTGCGTCCTCGATCATCAGGTGGATGTCCAGCGGAAGGCTCGTCACGTTCCGCAGCGCTTCCACGACGGGCAGGCCGAGCGTCAGATTCGGGACGAAGTGATTGTCCATCACATCCACGTGGACGGCGTCGGCGCTGGGTATGCGCGCCAGCTCCCGCTCAAGGTTCGCGAAGTCGGCGCTGAGGATACTGGGGTGAATGCACTGTTGAGCCACGGTCACGATCCTAGCCTGAACGGGCGGGCCTCGAGGGGTCCGACGACACGGTGGCTACTGTTTCTGCAGCAGCGCCAAGAACATCGCGTCCGTCCCGTGGATATGCGGCCACAGCTGGACCACACGGTCCGGGGGCAGGCTCGCAGAACCAGTGGCGGATGACTGCGCTCCCGCAACGGAGCCCTCCGCTTCGGCACCGGCGGCACGCTCGGCGTGGGGTGTGCCGGGGATGAGCGCGGCGCCTTCTGCCGTGGCTACCCCGCGCATCGCCTGAGGTGCGTCGAGCACTGTCAGCTCCGGGTGCCGGGTCATCAGATCCTCGACCTGAACAACGGTCTCTGCCAGGTGCGGGGAGCACGTCACATAGGCGAGCAGTCCGCCCGGCTCGAGCAGGCCGACGGCCGCGTCGAGCAGCTCCTGCTGCAGCACAGTCAGCTCTGCGAGGTCCGCCGGGGTCCGCCGCCAGCGAGCTTCCGGTCGACGCCGCAGCGCCCCGAGCCCGGTGCACGGTGCGTCGACGAGAATCCGCTCGAAGGTGCCGTGCTCCTCCGGCGACATCGTCCGGCCGTCCTGAGCGGTCACCGTCCATGCGGCGCTCTCCACGGGAGACAGTGCGCGGGTCACCAGTTCAGCCCGGTGCTGCAGTGGCTCGTTGGCCACCAGGTGGGCTCCCTGGGAGCTGGCCAGGGCGGCGAGCAGCGCGGCTTTGCCACCGGGCCCGGCGCAGAGGTCGAGCCAGCGTGATGATGTGGTCCGCGGGGAAGGCGCGGTCGAGGCGCTGAGGTCAGCTTGAGCGTCTGCAGCAGATGCGGTGGGGAGCGGCACTGCGGCCAGGGCGCGGGCGATCCACTGTGATCCGATGTCCTGCACCCGGAGCGTGCCCTCGCTGACTCCCGGCAGCCGGGAAATGTCGCCACCGCGGAAGCTCGCCGCTTCGGGGAGGAGCTCTGAGGGCGCGGCTCCGGCCTCTACTGCGGCGGCGAGCTCCGCGTGGTCACGAGACGGTGTGAGCGGCAACTGGGCCAAGTGGACCTCCGGTGCGGCATTATCGGCTGCGAGGAGGTCTTCGATGCTGCCGAGGGCCTCTCTCTGCGCATCACCGGCGCTGTGCCAGCGCAAGGATTGCCCCAGTGCGCGGACGATCCAGGCGGGGTGATGATACCGGATCCCCAGGCGCGTGGGCTCATCGTCCTTGCCCTCCACGAGCAGCTGCTGCACCCATTGATCCCAATCCTGCTGGGACACTTTGCGCAGCACCGCATTGACCAGCCCGGACGGCCCTGCGCCGATCGTGTCGCGGACAAGGGCGACCGTTTCGTCGACGGCCGCATGGCTGCTTACCCGCATGCCCAGCAGCTGGTGGGTGCCCAGCCGCAGTGCGTCGAGGACCTCAGGGTCGAGCTTGTCCAGGTCGCGGTCTACGCAGCGGGTCAGGATGAGGTCGTAGGCGCCGCGGGCGCGCAATGTGCCGTAGGTCAGCTCAGTGGCGAAGGCCGCATCCTGCCGGCCGAGCCGGGCAGAACGGATCTCTCGCGGCAGGACGAGGTTGCCGTAGGCATCATCGGCGGAGACCGCTCGCAGGACCTTGTAGGCGACCAGCCGTGCAGGGTCCGCCCGACGTCGTCGCGCCGACGGGGCAGCGGCGCTGTACTTCCGCTCTCTCCCCTGGCTGCCCCCTGAGCGTGCGGGGCCGGCGTCGCGGCGTCCGCGATGGCGCTGACGCCCCGCCTGGTTGCGCCGGTCGCGGCCGCTCGAGCTGGCTTTCTGTCCGGTTCGGCGAGCGTGTGGGCCCTGGCCGGGAGTGTCGGCAGCGCTCATTCGGGATCCTCCTCAGATGTGGTGCAGGTGCCGGCCGTAAGGCTCTCTGGGGCCGCGTGGCGTGGTCGGCCGCGGGGCTCGCCGTACGCTGAGCTCTGCCCCTCATCCCGCAATTGGCTCGGCGGCTTGCCTCGCGCGTCGTTCGCAGCAGTGTCGGCCACTTCCGCAGTGTCGACCATGCCGAAACGGACCGGGCCGGCCTGGCCGCGGAGCCAGTCCGCCGCGGGCATCATCTTCTTCCCCGCTGGCTGCACTGTGCCCAGCACGACGGCGGCATCCCGGGTGAGGACCAGAATCTCACTCTTCGCGAGCTCCGGCGTGCCCGATTGTGCTGCTGAGGCATCGCGCGAGGCGCCCAGTGCGGTGGTGGGCAGGACAGTGCCCGGCGCCACCGCCTCACTGCGCCCCTCGGTCGGCGCCGCGCAGTGTTGCGAAGCACAGTGCTGCGATGCGACGTGCTGCGACGCGTGGAGGTCAGAGGCGGCGGCTGGGTCCAGCGCACGGGCCGGACCCAGTTTGATGCGGGCGCCCTCGTGAAGTGTCCATGCGCCCGGCTCAGGGATGGTGGCATTGATCCGCCAGGCGGTTGCGGCGGCATTGCCGTCGAAGGAGATGAACGCATCGTCTCGGGTGAGCTTCGGTGCCGTGCTGGCCGTTCCTGTCTGCGGCTGAGGCTGCGAGCGACCGTTCAGCAGGTCGGGGAGCAGGACGGTCAGCAGGTCCGTGCCGAGCCTGGTGAGATCCTCGAGGACCTCGCCTGCAGAATGGCCAGCAGGGATGGGGTACTCGCACAGCCCGTGCACGGGACCGGTGTCCATGCCGCGTTCGAGTTGGAAGATGGTGGCCGCCGTCGTGGATTCACCATTGAGCAGGGCGTGCTGCACCGGTGCCGCACCGCGATAGTGGGGGAGCAGGGAGTAGTGCAGGTTGACCCAGCCGTGAGCAGGGATGCCCAGCGCCGATTCCGGCAGCAGCGCCCCATAGGCCACGACCACCCCAAGTGCGGCCCCCGTCGCGGCGAGCTCACGCGTGACGTTCTCGTCGATGCGGTCGGCTTTGATCACCGGCAGGCCGGCCTCCTGGGCCACCGCGGCGACAGCGGAGGGCCTCAGCTGACGACGCCGACCCGTCGGCGCATCCGGCCGGGTGAGCACGGCGGTGATAGGCGCATGGCGAGCAAGAAGCCCCCGCAGGCACGTGGCTGCGATCTCGGGAGTGCCGGCGAAGACGATCCCTGTACCTGCGGCAGGGCTCGCCGCATCCTCGCTGCGCAGGAGGGCTGCGACGTCCGCGGGCTGGTCATGAAGCCGGTCTGTCAACGTGTCCGGGGTGAGATGAAGCATGGTCTCCGCAAAGCAGGTGGCCTGGCCCGCGGGTGCGGGCAACGGGCAATGTGGGCAGTGGTCCATCCTAACCCGTGGCGGGTCAGCGCGTGAGGTGTCAGCGCGCGGTGAATCCGGGCGCCAGAAAGCTGGATCCGCTCGAATTCGGGCCCTGTGACTTCAGGCCCTGTGACTCCGGACCCTGCGACTGCGCTCCCGCCCTGCCCTTTTCTGCTGGCTTGACGTGCGAGCTGGGGTAGTCCCGAGCGCGCAGAGTCTGCATCGCCGAGCGCTTGAGCTCTCCGCGCAGCCGGTCCACGAAGAGCCGGCCGTGCAGGTGGTCGACTTCATGCTGGAAGCAGGCGGCCAGGAGCCCTTCTACCTGCAGCTCAAGGTGCTTGCCGTCCTCGTCCAGACCGGTGAGCGTGACCTTCTGATATCTCGGCACGGGCGCATAGATGCCGGAGACCGAAAGGCACCCTTCTTTGATGAAGCGCTCCTCGTCAGCCTCCGCGGCATCGTGGTGCCTGGTCTGCGCAGCGGCAGCCGCAGGACCGCTTCCTGAGTTTTCGCGGGGAGTCGGCGCAAGCATGCCCTCGCCGGTGAGCTGCGGGTTGATGACAGCGCCACGAGACTCGCCGACGCCGTAGACGAAGATGCTCACCCCGCGCCCGATCTGCGGGGCAGCAAGGCCGATGCCCCGGGCCCGGTCCATGGCCTCGTACATCGACGAGATGAGACGACGCACGGTGTCATCCACGGAATGGATCTGGTCTGTGGGGGTGCGCAGAATCGGATCACCGATCTGCCGGATGCTGAACTCTGCCATGGCAGGGACCATCCTACCGGGGACAGTGCGGTTTCTCCGCCGCGCCTGTGGCGCTCAGGAGAGTGGGCCTGCCGGGGGCGGCACCGGCCGCAGCGCCCGACCCGACTCGACCACGGCGCGTCCGTGCTCCCACACTTGCCGCAGCGCCCAGAACTTGTGCCAGTGAGATTTCAGCGACGCCGGCTCGGCCTGCGCCGCGACGACCTCCGCTTCGGAGACGGCCACTGCCAGCAGGACGAGATCCTTGCCGAACGGCCACGGGTCCCACTGTCCGGCAGCGGCGTCGACAAGCACCTCTTCGGCCTGCATCCCCGCGACGAGCTGCATCACCACCGAATCCCGAAGCGGCTTGGCCCGCCCGTCCCGGGTCAGGGATTTGGTCTTGAAGTCGATGAGACAGGTGCGGCCGCCGATCTCTGCCACCAGATCCAGGGTCCCGGCATAGCCCACAGCGTGATTCCAGACTGTGAGCTCGGCCGCCAGCGGTTTGACACCGTAGAGCTCCCACCAGTGGTCGAAATGGACGGCGAAACCAGACTCACCGTGCTCCGCGAGCAGTTCTCTGGCGCGATCAGCGTGGTGTTCCTCACCCAATGAGCGCAGCGCGACCTGTTCGGCGTAGTCGTGGACTCGGTCACCACGTGCCGCAGCGGTGTCCCGGAAGCGCTCGGCAGCGCCAGCCGCTTCTCGTGCGAGGCGTTTCAGCTGGGTCGCTGAGGTGCAGGCTGAAGGGAGCCTGGGGTCGGCGGCCAGGGCTTGGGTGGCCATATGGCCCGCCCAGCCGGTGAGATCCTGATGCTCCTGCCCGATCACCGTCGTGATCGAGGGCATTTCCGGTGCGGTGGCAAGAGACCTGGAGTACATGCGCCCGAACTCCGTGGCGTGGGCGAGGGAGGGTTGTGTCATCGTGGAGCCAGTCTGCCATGGCCACCGCAGGACGGGCACGACGGCGCGTCCTGAGGCCACGACAGACTCGATTGGACGACCGCGAAATCTCTGGGTAGAGTTTCTTCTCGTCGTCACAGACACATGCGGATGTAGCTCAGCTGGCTAGAGCATCACCTTGCCATGGTGAGGGTCGCGAGTTCGAATCTCGTCATCCGCTCGTGATCGGCGATTGTGCTGCTTCGGCAGGGTCAATCACCGGGATCAGCATGCGGCGTGCAGGCCTTGATGGCTTGGCCGCCGGGATCCGCGTAGGAAACTACCGGGTACGGTGGGGTGGCCGAGTGGCGAGGCAGCGGCCTGCAAAGCCGTCAACGCGGGTTCGATTCCCGTCCCCACCTCGCAGGTGCGGCCGAGCAAGGCCACGCCGAACGGGCTCCCCGTAAGGGGTGCCTCCTGAGCCAGCTCAGGAACAGTTGAATACGCGCGATTGGCGCAGCGGTAGCGCGCTTCCCTGACACGGAAGAGGTCACTGGTTCGATCCCAGTATCGCGCACGGCAGGCTTTCCAGGCCCACAAGGCGCCGGGAAGTCTTCCTGCGGATGTAGCTCAGCTGGCTAGAGCATCACCTTGCCATGGTGAGGGTCGCGAGTTCGAATCTCGTCATCCGCTCCAGATCACGAAAAGCCCGTCACCGGAACAGCCGGCGGCGGGCTTTTCGCTGTCACGGCGACATCTGGCGACATCTTCGCGCCGCTGACCCCTGGTTTCTGTGGCAGAATACTAGCGAGAGATTCGTGCTCCGGGGTCGGTGAAAGTCCGAACCGGCGGTGATAGTCCGCGACCCGGCTTGCACTCGCCCTCAGCAGGGCGGATGCGGCCGGTTGAGCCGGTGGAATTCCGGCACCGACAGTTACAGTCTGGATGGGAGAAGCGCGATGATCGTGTACGGTCGGCCTGCATAGACCCTCCTCGCACGTGATACCTCGAAGATGCCGTCCCCCGGAGCCGAGGCAGGATCACACCGGAGGGATCACGGCACATCCATGGAAACCCTACGCTGGCTGCTCGAGGCTGAGATCGAGGTCGCGGGGAGCGGCCTCCTGCTGCGCGAGGTCATCGGCAACGGATTCGGGCTTGCCTGCGCCCTGGGTGGCATGTTCCGCAAGGTCTGGGCCTGGCCCGTCGGAATCCTCGGCAACCTGATCCTGCTGACTGTCTTCGCCGGGTCGTTCATCGGCCTGGACGCCAACCCTTCACTGCTGGGCCAGGCGGGGCGTCAGATTATGTTCCTGGCGGTCTCGATCTACGGATGGATCCGCTGGCAGCAGAGCAAGCGCGCGCGCTCCGCTGAAGCCGGCGCTGACGAGGACGCAGGCGCGATCACTCCGGTGTGGGCAGGCGGCCGCGCACGTATCGGGCTGGTCATCGCGCTGATCGGCGGTACCGCGGCTCTGACGCCAGTGTTCCGGGCCTTGGGCAGCTATGAGCCGGTGTGGGCCGACGCGTGGACCTTCGTGGGTTCGCTGCTGGCGACGTACGGGATGGCCCGCGGGTGGGTAGAGTTCTGGCTGATCTGGGTGGCTGTCGACATCGTCGGGGTGCCGCTGCTCTTCTCCGCCGGATATTACGCCTCGGCGTTCATGTACCTCTTCTACGGCGTCTTCACGCTCGTCGGCTTCTTCGTCTGGTGGCGAGCCAACGCGCGGGCAAAACCTCGAGTGCAGACCCTTCACCTCGACCCGCGCATCGAACGTGCCGAGGATTCACCGGAGCGCCCTGCCGGCCCGGGCCGCAGCGCCTCCACGCCAGGTGGTGCTCTCCAATGAGCATCGACCTCACCCGCTCAGCGATAGAACGGGCCATGGAGCTGGCGATCGAAGCGGCCAATCATGGGGCCAGGGGTGCCAACCCGCTGGTCGGGGCCGCGCTCGTGGACCCCGAAGGCGACGTCGTCGCCCTCGGCTACCATCGGGGCGCGGGAAGCCCCCATGCGGAGTATTCCGTGCTTGAGGCCAGCGGGCTGCTCGACGGGACGCACGGCTCTCGGAAGGCCCAGGGCTTTCCAGCCCTGGGCGCGGCTCGAGGCCCCGAGGATCTGACGCTGATCTCCACATTGGAGCCCTGCCGCCACCACGGTCGGCAACCGGCCTGCACCGAGGTCATCGCCGCCGCTGGAGTCACGCGGGTGGTCTTCGGGACGGCAGACCCTACCCTCTCGGCTGGTGGCGGATCCTCGGTTCTCTCGGGCCAGGGCATCAGCGTCATGGGCGGGGTCCTGGAACCTCAGGCCCGAGATCTGAATTGGCGATGGGAACGCGCCCGGCACGAGGACCGGCCGTTCGTCACCGTGCACCTGGCTCAGAGCCTGGACGCCCGCATCGCCGCCGCAGACGGTACGAGCCAGTGGATCACGGGCACCGCGTCACGGGTGCATACCCACCGTGTGAGGCAGCGCATCGATGCCATCCTGGTGGGGACGAACACCGTCGAGGTCGACGACCCGAAGCTGACGGCGCGCGACGAAACAGGAGCAGTCGTGGATCACCAGCCGCTCAGGTGCGTGATGGGTCGTCGCCAGATCCGTGAGGAAGCCCAGCTGAAGCAGGGGCATGCCGAGGGGGATGGCTGGCTCCAGCTGCGCACGCGCGACCCCCGAGCCGCCTTGGCCGAACTCGCCGAGGTGGTCCATGACGGGTATCCGGTACGGCATGTCCTCGTCGAGGGTGGGCAGAGCGTGCTCTCTGCCTTCTTCGCCGAAGACCTGGTGGACGAAGTCTTCGTGTACCACGCCCCGATGCTGCTCGGCGGGGATCGGCACAGCCTCGGCGATATCGGCGTCGCCACATTGGACCAAGCCCATCACTTTCGCCTGGACCCGGCCGAGGACGGGCCCGTGTCGATTCTCGGCGACGACGTCTGCCTCCACCTGGCACCTGCCCAGCCGCCGCGGTCGGGCAGCGACGCTCCCACCAGCTACCCCCATCCCGCTCAATGACAGGAGCCGCAGCCCCTATGTTCACTGGAATCGTCACCGGCCAAGGGACCGTCACCGCGCGGACACCAGATCCTGACCGGGGGGTGGAGCAGTTCACCTTCTCCGCCCCGCAGCATCTCGCCGGGCTTCGGCTCGGTGCCTCCATCGCCGTCGACGGGGTGTGCGTCTCCGCCGTGGAGACGGACGGGGAGCACATCACCGTGGAGCTCATCGCCGAGACCCTGCGGCGGACCACGCTGGGCCTGCGCCAGCCCGGTGATCGGGTGAATCTCGAGCGCTGCCTGCCCGCTGGCGAGCGGCTCGACGGCCATGTGGTCCAGGGGCACGTGGATGGCACGGCAGAACTCATCGACCGTGACCCGGCAGACGGCAGGCACCGGTTCCGGGTGCCAGCTCAGCTCGCGGAATACCTTGCGGAGAAGGGTTCCGTCGCGGTCGACGGCGTCTCGCTCACGATCAGCGCCGTCTCGGAACCCCAGCAGGAGCAGGCGTGGTTCGAGGTCGGTCTGATCCCCACGACGCTCACGGAGACGACATTGGGGCTTCGGCACCTCGGCGACACCGTCAATATCGAAGTCGACGTCCTCGCCAAGTACGCCCACCGGATGCTGCAACGGCAGAGCGTGGCGCAGCCACGGTCGCCCGAGGCAGCCGCGCAGAAGGCAGCCGAGGCGATGCGCGGGCTGCGCGTGCCTGCGAGCCAGACGGCGTTCGACCGCGCCGTCGTGCTGGACCCGGTCGGTGTCGCCGTCCAGCAGCTGCGCCGGGGCAAGCCGGTGGTCGTGGTCGACGATGCCGACCGGGAGAACGAAGGGGACCTGATCTTCGCTGCCGCGCACGCGACGCCGGAGCTGATGGGATTCACGATCCGCCACAGCTCCGGCGTCGTCTGCGTGCCGATGAGCGGGGAGCGCGCACGCTATCTCCGCCTGCCAGCCATGGTCGATGCGAATGAAGACCCCAAAGGCACGGCGTATACGATCAGCTGCGACGCCGCACCCGAGCGGTTCGCCGGATTCACCACCGGAGTCAGCGCGGCAGATCGCTCGACGACCGCCCGCATCCTGGCCGACCCCGCCGCCGAGCCCGCTGACCTCTCCCGGCCCGGTCATATGTTCCCCCTGGTGGCGCAGGCGGGAGGGGTCCGGGAGCGAGCAGGTCACACTGAGGCCGCCGTCGACCTGTGCCGGCTGGCGTCGGTGCCGCCTGTGGGGGTCATCGCGGAGCTGGCGCACGACGACGGCTCCATGATGCGCCTGCCGGCGCTGCGCGATTTCGCCGACCAGCATGGCCTGGCGCTCATCGCCATCGACGACCTGCAGGCCTACCTGGACCAGGGCCCCAGCGCTGCGCCCGGGCATACCCCCGGCGATACCCCCGGTCATGCCCCCGCGCACGGTGCCGCGCCCGCCGATTCCGCGGCACCAGCCGGGGCCGGTGCGCACACCCCGTCGAGCCGCGAGCAGACGGCGGACGATGGGCAGCGTGCCCTGCCGGTGGCCGGCGTCGTCCCCGGCCCGGTCGTCCGGCTCCCCACCGACTACGGTGTGTTCTCCGCTCAGGTGTGGGTCGAAGAGGCGACCGGACACGAGCACATGCTCATCGAAGCGGCCGCTCCGGCTGGTGATCCCGCGAAGGGCGCCAATGGTGCTGGAACCGGCGGCCCGCTCATCCGCATCCATTCCGAGTGCGTGACCGGCGACGTCTTCGGCTCGCGCCGCTGCGACTGCGGAACCCAGCTGGTGGCCGCCCTGGAGATCATTCAGCGCGACGGCGGCCGCCTGCTCTATCTGCG